>NZ_JBFTIL010000009.1:0-184883 GCF_056394745.1 Paenarthrobacter sp. 10N417 | reverse complement strand
CGAGGCCGTCCGCACCCTCCTGATGAACACCACACCGGTGACACTAGAACAAAACCCCTTAGTGCGTGAAAAAGCAGCATTCCGCCAACATCACCGCAGGTCAGAGCCTCGACCCACCCCGAAGCCGCGAGCCGTGAGCCAAGTCAGGTTTAACCATCGATTAAAGCCGCTAGAGTCGCAGGATGACCCTGACCCGAATCTTGGATGTCCCGTCTGGGAACGCAGTGAACGGGAAAGTCCACCTTCGGACTTTGTCCTTGTCCGACGTCGGGCCCTTGGCGGCCGCGTATACCCGGAACGCAGAGCACCTCGCGCCCTGGGAACCACGGCGCAGCGAGGCGTTCTATACCAAGGCCGGGCAAGAGGCCGTTGTTCGGAGCAAACTGAACCAATATGCCGCAGGCACGGAAGTGCCGTGGGTAGTTCTCCATGACGGGGATGTCGTTGGCATGATTACTTTGACGGGCATAGTCCGCGGACCGTTCCTGAACGCCAATCTGGGCTATTGGGTCGACCAAGCGTTCACCGGCAAAGGCATTGCCACTTCCTCGGTGCAGGCGGCTCTCTCCATGGCGGGTGACGAACTGGGGCTCCATCGTATCCAAGCCGCCACCTTGGTGCACAACGCAGCCTCGCAGGCGGTCCTTAAGCGATCCGGCTTCGAGCGTATCGGTCTGGCGCCCTCGTATCTCCACATAGCAGGCGAGTGGCAGGCCCACGTTTTGTACCAACGTATTCTCTTCTAATCCACGGCGGTCCGATGCTCTGAAGCCACGATTGCTAGCGGCGTGCTACTCCCGGCGGTGGCTGTCGGCGTCATGATTTCGTACGTGTGACTGGAGGCCTATTCAACGCCGTAGCGTACGCCATGTGGGGTCCGCACCCCCAAAAACCCTGAAAAACCGGTGATTTTGGTCAAAAAAGCGCGGAAACACGCGGAATTTGCTGGCCATGGCGGTGCAAGCTGGTAAGTTTTCGAGCAGTGGCTTGCTCGCATTCCGCTTGAAAGCTCAAAAAACGTATTAGTCCAGGAGGACGTAAATGGCTAAGAACCGTAGTGAACTCGTTGCAGAGGTAGCAGGCAAGGCTGGCACGAGCCAGGCAGCCGTCAACTCCGTGCTCGATGCACTGTTCGAAGTTTTCGAGACTTCTGTCGCCGCTGGCGAGAAGATCACCATCCCGGGCTGGCTCGCAGTTGAGCGCACCGACCGTGCAGCACGCACCGGCCGCAACCCGCAGACGGGCGAAACCATCCAGATCGCCGCTGGCCACAGCGTTAAGCTGACCGCAGGCTCCAAGCTGAAGGCTGCTGTCGCCAAGAAGAAGTAATTCCACTTCGGCGAACGCCTGAAGGGGCGGCAACCAACTGGTTGCCGCCCCTTTTGCCGTTAAACAATCACTTGTCCCGTACATCAAGGCGGCATCCGCTCGCCCGTGGCCACTTCTCCTCCCCAAACGGTTCCCGATTCGCAGCCCAGCCAGACGTAACGGACAATGGATAGGTGCCATCAGCAAGAAGCTCCGCAACTGCCCCATCGCCTGTTCCCAAGCCGGGAGCGGGGGGAGGCAATGCCGTCACGGGCATTTCCCTTCCATGGCAGCTTGCTGGACTGGCGGTGCTCTTCCTGACTTTGGCTGGGGCCCTCATCTTCTCCGGGGCTTCTGCTGCCCGCCAGGTCTCAGACCCCGGAGCACTGGTCCGGTGGGGCTTGCCCTTCGCGAAAGCTGTCCACAACGTTTCCATAGCCACAGTTATTGGTGGCCTGATCTTCGCAGTTGGAATCCTGCCCAAGAACCTTAGAGCGTCGCGATCCCGTGAAAAGGATCTGGAGGCTCCGGAACATCCGGCTTTTACACGCGCCCTTGCCGTTGCTGCTGCGGCGGGCGCCGCTTGGACGCTGTCCGCTGTAGCGGTCCTGGTACTGACCTACGCGGATGTTGCGGGTCAGGGACTCTCCGGTGACGCCGAATTCACCCGCTCGCTGGTGTACTTCATGACGGACATTGAGACGGGCAAGGCCTGGCTGTCCATCACCATCATCGCCGCTGTAGTCACCACAGCGCTCTTCGGCGTCCGATCGCTGACTGGCCTCGCCTTTACGCTGCTGCTTGCCTTGATCGGGCTCATTCCGCCAGCTCTGATCGGCCACTCCTCCAGCTCCAGTGATCATGAAGGCGCCATCAACTCGCTGGGCCTTCACCTGGTTGGTGTCTCCGTGTGGGTGGGAGGCATCATCATGCTCGCTGTCCTTTCCGGATTACTCGCTGGTTCGAGGAGCCATGGAACCAGCGACGTCACTGAGTCGACGCTTCGACGGTTTTCGGCCCTGGCAGGCTTTGCTTTCGTCCTGGTCTTTGCGTCCGGTGTGATAAACGCAGCCATCCGCGTGACGAACCTGGGCGATCTGTTCGGCTCGGCCTATGGCCAGATCATCCTTGCCAAGGCACTTGCCACCCTGGTGCTGGGTGGCATTGGTTTCATGCATCGTCAGTGGGTCATACCTCAGTTGGGGAAGAGCGGTTCGATGTCTGCCCGCCGCGTGCTGTGGCAGTTGGTTCTGGTTGAGCTTCTGGTGATGGGCGCGACGGCGGGCCTCGCCGTGGCGCTGGGGCGCTCGGCCCCGCCGCAGCCCACTACATACGCACCGGACGCCTCGCCGGCGTTCATCCTGTCCGGCTATGAGATTCCGCCTGAACTTACGCCAGAGCGCTGGCTTACGGAATGGCGTTTTGACTGGCTGTGGGTGGGAGTCGCCTTATTCGGGGCCGTGTCCTACATCCTCGGGATCATCAAGATTCGCAAGCGCGGGGATAGCTGGTCCTGGTTCAAGACAGTGAACTGGGTGATTGGACTGGTGATTCTCACCTACATCACCTCAGGTCCGCCAGCGGTCTATGGCCGCGTACTGTTTTCTGCCCACATGGTGGATCACATGGCCCTGACCATGGTGGCACCAATCTTCCTGGTGTTGGGTTCGCCCGTGACCCTTGCACTGCGTGCGCTCCCTTCCCGAGGCGAAGGCGCCCACGGTTCGCGGGGGCTTAGGGAGTGGCTGCTCCTGTTCGTCCATTCCCGGTTCTCGCAGGTGGTGACTCATCCGCTGTTCGCGGCTGCGAACTTCGCGGGATCCATCGTGCTGTTCTACTACTCAGACCTTTTCGGACTGGCGATGCGTGAGCACGTCGGGCATGAGCTCATGAATCTGCACTTCCTGCTGACCGGCTACATTTTTGTGCTCAGCATGATCGGCAGTGATCCTTTGCCGCGCCGGGCGCCGTACCCCATGCGCCTGCTGCTCCTGCTCGCAACCATGGGGTTCCACGCGTTCTTTGGCGTGGCCATCATGGGCGGTACTGGCCTGCTGGCTGCTGACTACTTCGGGAACCTGGGCCGGACCTGGGGTGCCTCGGCCATCGCAGACCAGCAAATGGGAGGCGCTGTAGCTTGGGGCATTGGCGAAGTTCCCACCTTGCTGGTGGCAATCGGCGTAGCCGTGATGTGGTCGCGCTCGGACGAGCGGGAGACCCGACGGGTGGATCGCGCGGCCGACAGGAATAACGACGCCGATCTCAGTGCTTATAACGATATGTTTGCCCGGCTCGCTGACCGCGACGCCAAATTGGCTGGCAGCCCAGCCTCAGCCACCCCGACTGCCCTGACCACCCCGACTGCCCAGACTCCAACCGACAACGCAGCCCCAACCGACAGCGCCTCATCAGGACACACAACAGACAGCGTTGAGCGGGCAAGCAGCAAGACCGAACGAAACACGAAGCTGGAAGGACGCTGATGAGCGAAACCGTACGCACCCAACTCCGGGTCCGGGCCTCCGAACTGGAGGGCCGCGGCTGGCTCAACACGGGCGGCAAGTCCCTTGACTTGGAATCCCTGCGCGGCAAAATCGTGCTGCTGGATTTCTGGACGTTCTGCTGCATCAACTGCCTGCATGTTCTCGACGAACTCCGGCCGCTCGAGGAAAAGTACTCTGACGTCCTGGTGACAGTTGGTGTACATTCGCCTAAGTTCGAGCACGAAGCTGATCCTGTTGCTCTTGCAGCTGCCGTGGAACGTTACGAGATCCATCACCCGGTCCTGGATGACCCTGAGCTGGCCACGTGGAAGGCGTACACAGCCCGTGCTTGGCCCACGCTGGTTGTTGTGGATCCGGAGGGTTACATCGTGGCGCATCTTTCCGGGGAAGGCCACGCAGATGGCCTCGCTGTGCTGCTTGAGGAGCTTGTGGCCGAGCATGAAGCAAAGGGGACCCTTCACCGGGGCAACGGTCCGTACGTCGCTCCTGTGCCGACGTCGGGCACTTTGCGCTTCCCGGGCAAAACGACCCAGTTGGCCAACGGCAATTACCTCGTCGTCGACTCCGGTCACCACCGCCTGGTGGAGCTCCACCCGGACCTGAAAACCGTTGAGCGGGTTATTGGCTCCGGGACCAAGGGCTACGCGGACGGCCAGACGGACACGGCCCAGTTCAACGAGCCGCAAGGCATAGCTGTTCTTCCGGCGGAGCTCGCTTCCACGCTCGGTTATGACGCCGTGGTCGCAGATACCGTTAACCACCGCCTTCGGGGTGTGACGTTGAGTTCAGGGCATGTCCGGACTGTTGCCGGCAACGGTGTGCAGCGCTTGCTCGATGCCGGTCCTGCCCGTGTAACCGAGACGGGCGCGGGTGCCTGGTCCGAACACCACGACGGCGGTCCGGCTGACTTTGCTGCCGACGCAATCGACGTCGGGGTGCTTGGCCTCGGTACGGAGGTCTCCTTGTCCTCGCCGTGGGATGTGGTGTGGAGCGCGAAGCTGCAGCGTGTTGTCATCGCGATGGCGGGAACTCACCAGATCTTTGCGTTCGATCCCGTGACCAACCAGGTTTCCATCCTGGCGGGCTCGGGCCTGGAGGGACTGTTGGACGGCGCCGCGGAGGATGCCTGGTTCGCGCAGTCGTCCGGCCTGGCCATTGATGCCGATGACAACATCTGGGTGGCCGACTCGGAGACTTCCTCGCTGCGACGTTTGGTGCTTAACGAAACCGGCGTGACAGTGGAGACAGCCGTCGGCCAAGGCCTGTTCGACTTCGGATTCCGTGACGGCGACGCCAGCGAGGCACGCCTGCAGCACCCCTTGGGGGTCACGGTACTGCCGGATGGTTCCGTAGCGATCGCCGATACTTACAACGGTGCCGTTCGCCGGTACGATCCCGCGACGAAGACCGTGTCAACGTTGGCGCGTGGCCTGGCCGAGCCGAGTGACGTCGTCGTGGTTAACCACGGCAACAGTGAGCCGCTGCTGGTGGTGGTTGAATCAAACAAGCATCAACTGGTTTTGGTACCGATTCCCAAGGAAGCCCAGCAGGTGGATGAGGGCGCGTCACAGACGCACCGTCCCAAGAGCCCCGTGACCCCTGGAATCCTGGAGCTGGCTGTTCGCTTCAAGGCTCCCACGGGCCAGAAGCTTGATGACCGTTGGGGCGATCCGACGCAGATGAAGGTCTCTTCCACACCGCCTGAACTGCTGGTCTCCGGCGGCGGGACATCGGTGGGCTTGTTGCGCACCATCGAATTGTCGCCCGACGTGCCCGAGGGCATCCTTCACATTACTGCCCGTGCGGCCGCCTGCGATGGACCTGAAACCGCGGACGGAGAGATTCCGGACCACGCGGCCTGTCACCTGTACCAGCAGGATTGGGGCATCCCTGTTATTTTGCAGGCTGACGGCGAATCAGAGCTGGTGCTTGATCTCCGCGGCATGGACTAAAGCCTGCTGAACTGGCCCGGGTTTGACCCTTGAAGGGGAGGACCTGGGCCTTTTCATGCCCCCAGCCTTCCAGAACTGGGCCAGTCGCGCCCGTGAAGTCGTTGCAAAAGTTGATCGTGGGGCGGGTTCCCTGATCGAAACCTTGGCGCGTGTCCTGTTCAGGGATGTGGGGATCCGGACCGAGAGCCAGGTCTTTATCGACGGCGTAGGGAACTGTGGAGTGCGCGGGGGGCCTAGAACGTCAGCATCGGGGTGACGGTCACGGTGTTGTTGTCAGTGTCCAGCTGGGTGGTGAAGCTGAAATCGTGCTCCACGTTGAGGTCGTTGACCAAGCCGGTGAACAAATTGATCTCGCGGGCGGAAACCCTTGCCTTGCCGTTGAGCGGGGCTACAACCCATTTGCCGCCGAAGGGCTCAATGGTGATCTTGGGGTACTCGGTAATCTCCCACTTGATGGTTCCGTCCACAACTCGTGCATTGCTGGCGTGGTAGAACGGGCAATCAGGTTGGAGTCGTTGCTGCTCGGTGGCTTGGGCGGCGCAGGTGTCCAGGAACTCCCGGACTTTACCGGCAACGGCTTCGTTCAAAGCCTTGGTTGACCGGGTCTGCAGGTTCAGGGGTGCCTGGCCGCCGTCGCGGTTTGAAACGAGGGCCGAGGCAGCAGGAGCTTCGAAGTAGGTGCCGTTCAGGCTGGCTTCGTATTTGCCGGGGTAGAACACGGCAAAAGTGTTGTGACCATTGGGCATGTTAACGGGGACGCCGTTGAGCGCTGCCTCATTGGAGTTCACGACGGTGACCTCAAGAGTGGGAAGCGTAGTGGGAACGAAAGCCCATTTGCCAAAGAACAACCATTGCGTCCCGGTGCGCTCCATCAGGAATTCGGTGTGGAGACGGTTACCGTCCAAGGTGTAATCCACGGGAACGGCAACACGGTTGCTGCCTCTGGACTGGGCGTTTCCGAGTTTGATGTCGGACAGTTTGGAGGCAGCAGTTTGCAGGGCGGTGCCATCCAGCATGGCGGCATTTCCACTGGGAACTTTTGCCCGCAACAGACCCAGGGCTTGCTCGCCTTCGCCCTTCTGCAAGGCTTCCAAATACTCCCGGACAGGCTGTTGCGGACTGGCCACGGAGGAGCTCACCAAGTTGATGCAGACGATGGCTCCGGCCGCAGCAAGCATCAGACCGAGCAGCCATCCGGCTGCGGTCCTGACTATCGCTTGGCTCAACTGCACGCCCTTTACGTTACCTGCCACGGCGGCGATAGCTGTGCAGGAGGGCATCAGCGTGACGTGCGAAGACCCTTCCCAGAGGGCCCGACGCCGGGTGGCAGCGAGCCTTTGCGGCCGCCCGGCGTCGGGCTTTTGACAGCCCAAACGGCTAGCGGCGGCGCCGCGAGGAGGTACCGAAAACGCCGCGCATGAGGTCGCGCCCAAGCTGTGTTCCCATGGAGCGGACCATGCTCTTCAGACCGCCGCCCAAAGCCCCGCCAAGGGCCCCGGCGAGATCGCCGAACATGCCACCATCCTGCTGGGGCGCCTGCTGCGGCGCAGGGGCCGGCCCAGGAATCGACGACGGCTCCGGAAACGAGGAGGGCTCCGGCAGCGAGGAGGGCGAAGGCGCCGGACGGGAACTCGGGCGGCCGAGGATCTCTTCCTCGATGCGCCGCGCTTCGGCGTCGATGTCGTAGGGCGTACCCCCGGAAGCGCCAGAACCGGAAGCGCCAGGACCTGAAGCGCTGGCCGGAACCGGGGGCAATCCCGGTGCGGCGTCGCCGGTGGAAGGCGCGGCGTTGCCAGTGAGTTTCTCGTAGGCGGACACGTTGTCTACAGCCGTCCCGTACTTGACCAGAAGGGAGGACGAAGCGACAGTGCTGCGGATCAGGTCATCGGCGCTGGGTCCCATCACGGATTCGGGGGCACGGAGCCGGGTGAGCGCAACAGGTGTAGGGGCACCTTTTTCGTTCATAACCGTGATGACGGCCTCGCCGATACCTGCGGAGGTGAGTGTCTCTTCAAGGTCGTAATCGCTGACGGGGAACGTGGAGACCGTGGCTTTGAGGGCCTTTGCGTCCTCCGGGGTGAACGCGCGCAAGGCGTGCTGGATCCGGTTGGCGAGTTGGCCCAGGACATCGGCGGGGACGTCCTTGGGTGTCTGGGTGACGAAGAATATGCCGACGCCTTTGGAACGGATGAGCCGGACCGTGGTGGTGATGGCCTCGAGGAAGGCCTTGGAGGCGTCGTTGAAGAGAAGGTGGGCCTCGTCCAGGAAGAACACCAGCTTGGGTTTGTCGAGGTCGCCGGCTTCGGGGAGGTCTTCGAAAAGGTCGGCGAGGAGCCACATGAGGAACGTGGAGAACAGCAGGGGCTTGGTCTGCAGCGTGGGCAGCTCAAGGCAGCTGATCACGCCCCGGCCGTCGGGCGCCGTGCGGAGGAGCTCGGCGGTATCGAACTCCGGTTCGCCGAAGAACTTCTCCATGCCCTGGGCCTCGAGGGTGACGAGTTCCCGCAGGATGACGCCGGCTGTGGCTTTGGAGAGTCCGCCAAGATCCTCCAACTGTTCCTTGCCCTCGTCCGAGGTGAGGAACTGGATCACGGCCCGGAGGTCTTTGAGGTCGATCAGTTCCAACTTGTTCTTGTCCGCAAAATGGAAGATCAGTTGGAGGCTGGATTCCTGGGTGTCGTTGAGGTCCATGATGCGCGAGAGCAGGATTGGCCCGAACGAGGTGATGGTGGCGCGGATCGGGATTCCATTGCCGTCACCGCCCAAGCTGAGGAATTCAACGGGGAAGTTCTTTCCCTGCCACTGCTGGCCGAGGGCTTCAGTTCGCGCGCTCAACTTTTCACTGCCCGTTGCCGCCGTGGCCAGTCCGGAAAGATCTCCCTTGATGTCCGCGAGGAAAACCGGAACACCCGCCGTCGACAACTGTTCGGCAATCATGTGAAGCGTGACCGTCTTGCCGGTACCGGTGGCGCCCGCAACCAGGCCGTGGCGGTTCATCATGGCCAAGGGGAGCCGGACCTGGGCCTCCTTGTGGATTTCACCGTCCACGATCGCCGCGCCCAGCTCGATGGTGGCACCTTGCAGGGCGTACCCCTGCTGGATGGTGGCAAGTTTTTCAGCAGTTGTTGCGATGGGTTTGTTGGCCATGCGCATAGCTTAGCCGGGCAAGGTAGCTTAGCCGGGCAGGACAAGATCCTTGCTGAAGGCCAAATGCTTGATGTCCTCGGGGTCGGCAGCCAGATCGAAGAGCGCTTTATAGCCCGTGGCAAGGTACAGATTCCTGGCCTCAGGCTGGCGCGGACCGGTGGTGAGGTAGAGCTTCCTGTAGCCCCGGCGTCGTGCTTCATTCTCCAACTCCACCAGCACCTTCCGCGCCAGGCCGCGACGACGATGCGCAGAGTGGGTCCAGATCCTCTTGAGCTCTGCGGTGTGCTCGTCGTAACGCCGGAACGCGCCGCCAGCCACGGATTCGCCGTTTTCCTGGATGATAATCAGTGCTCCGTGGGGCGCGGCGAATTCCTCGGCCGGATACCTGTTCAGTTCCTCCGCAGCACCGCCGGTGCCGAAGAGTGTTCCGTAGCGCGTGTCGTATTCGACGGCGAGTTCGTCCAGCAGGGGGCGAACGCGGGGATCGCGCATGGGCAGGCTGAGGACGGAAAGGCCCGACGTCGGCAGGGTTGGCGTTGTGGTCATGGCAGGCCTTTCGTAGGTGGAACCCAAGTAGGTAGCAATTAAGCGCGTTTTGGGCGGTCAGAACGCGCTTAACTGCGACTCAGTTGGGCGGGCAGCAGCAACGGTGGTCAGGATATGCCGGGCCAGTGCATCGTTCTCCCGGAAAGGTACTGCATTGGTGTTGGGGCGGGCAAACGCTCCCGCGCCCCAACCGGACGTCCACGGGCCCACCGCGAACAGACCCTTCTGAGGAGTACCAACAGGGGACAGGACCTGGTGATTCCCGGAGACCAGCAGTTTGCCCGTGGAGTGTGGACCCTCCGAGGTGAGCAGCCTCTGTTCGATGCCCCATCCGGCGTCGTGCAGGTCCGCCAAAGCGGGATTCGCCGAACGTTCCACGGACGCTGAGGGCAATCGTGCCTCGATGTACGCGGACGCGTCCACCACCACGGGTGACTGGAATGAGCCGGCTACAAACCGGCCCGTTGATTCGTCGGTGCGAACCCACATTCCCGGCCCCAGGAACTTCAGGAATCCGGCGCGGTGCAGCGCGACCATCTCACGGAGACGGTGTGAAGGCGGTCCGGAATCCACGAAGCTGAAGAAGCCGTGCCACCAGCCGTGGATCGCCTGTTGCGACCGTTCATTGAGCCGATCCTGCGGGACCAGCCGGCCAAGGTCCATGTAGACAAACAGCAACGCGGTGAAGAGCGCGAGCGTTTCGGAATGGTTCGGGCTGGTTCGGAGGGCGAGATCGTGTTTGATGTACGCGGCCACCGAACGCTGCACGGCCTCGTGGTCCTCGAACGCGCAACCGCTCAGGGGGTGGTCCAGGGCCTCCAGGTCCAAGCGCAGCGCGGGATCAGGGATGGAGAAAGCAACCAGCTCTTCCCGGGCAGGGCTGTACCAGTCGACTGCATCGAACCGGGCCTCGAATTCCTCCCAGCTACCTGAGACGCGCGCCGGGTAGCCGGTGAAGAGCTCCCGATAGTAGGCATAGCCGGCGTCCTTGGCGATCAACGGCCACAGCTGTGAGCGGAAGTCCAGTTCCTGATGGGCAGCCAGCAACGCATCAACTGCCTCGGCGGTGAAGTACCGCGGCCGGCTGAACGGCTCGCCGCGCACAACGGAGGAAATCTTGGAGTGGTAAGGCACGCCGCGTCGTGAACCTACCCAGAGGCTCGGTTCGCCGCCGGAGGGCACGTACTTAAGTTCGCCGTCGGCTACTTCTTCGAAGCGGCCGCCCCGGCCCTCGAACAGCAACACCAGCAGATCCACGAACCCGAGCCCCATGCCGGATACGATCACGTCCTGGCCGGCTTGGATGCGCGAGTAGTCCACGTCCGTTGTGTACGACGGCGGTGCATGGAACCCACCGTGGCGGGCAGCGAAATCGCTGAGGCGGGCGGACTCGTCGTCCGGCAACGAATCGGTATGGCCCAGGGCGTAAACCACGACGTCGGCCAGCACCTCCGCGCCGGAAGCCAACCGCACGCGGTGCGCGCCGTCGTCGGACCCGGCTGTGGTACCCACGGAAGCGGAAACGGGCGAGACTGCTGTAGCCGTATCCCTGTGAACCGTCACGGTGACATCGGGCCCCAGGGCGGCGACTGACCGGCGGAAGAACCATTCGAGGTATTTGCTCTGGAGCTGCCGGGTGGGAAATGAAGAAGGTGTGAGCGAACGGAGTTGTGCCAGCAAGTGCAGCTCCAGCGCAGGGACGTCGCGGATACTCCCGTCCAGCACACCTGCCGCCCAGGTGGCGAGGCCGGGGCCGTCGACGGGAGGACCGTCGCACGCCACGGACGCGTCGGTGAACATAGTGACGTCCGCGGCGGTGGAGTTCAGCAGCAGGCCCGGGCTCTGGTCATAGCGCCAGATCCTCCCGGAGCCCGGCTCATACGGCTCCACGATGTGGATGTGCAGCGGCCCATCGAACAAACCGGGCCGGCTCGCCGCCAGCCTTTCCAGGACGCCGGCCGTGCGCGGGCCGCCGCCGATAAAGGCGATGGCGGGAACTGGTGACGGCATGGAATCTCCTGAAATACAGCGGGTGGTGCAGCCCAATCTAGGGAGGAGATGCGGCCCAGGTCGAGGAGCTGGTAACGGCCGTTCACTGCGCGTCATTGGGCGTTAACGGGCGCAAACTTCGGACTCATATGGCGTTGCATGAAGTCCCGTGAACCCGCGCTAAGTCCAGTGAAGAAGTGCAAATTTCCGCCTTGCTGGCTGTCCTGTGCGCCCATAGATTGGCAGCCATCCGATAGTCAACAACCGATCTGAAAAGAGGTGGCGCATGAGTGCGATCGCACCGCCTGCCACGGCAGGAACTGCACCTGCCACCACGGATTACTCCGACTACAAACTGGTCCCTGCCCGGCACCCGTGGCGATGGGTGGGTACCGTCCTGGTGGCTGCGGGCGTCGCAGCCATTGCGTGGTCGCTTGTCACCAACCCGCGGTGGGAATGGGGAGTGGTGGCGCAGTGGTTCACGGCGCAATCCGTGGTGAATGGCCTGGTGGAGACGCTCAAGCTCACGGCGATCTCCGGAGTGCTGGGATTCGTCCTGGGATTCATCCTTGCCCTCATGCGCTTGTCCGCATCGCCGCTGCTGGTCTCGGTTTCCTGGACGTTCTCCTGGATCTTCCGTTCCACGCCCCTGCTGGTCCAACTCCTCCTTTGGTACAACCTGGGCTACCTCTACGAGAAAATCAGCCTGGGCATCCCCTTCACGGATGTCCGCTTCTTCGAAGCCCAGACCACCACGCTGATCAGCCAGTTCGCTGCAGCAGTGCTGGGCCTGACCCTCAACCAGGCCGCCTACTCCGCAGAGATCATTCGTGGCGGCATCCTCTCGGTGGACCAAGGCCAACTCGAGGCAGCTTCCGCACTGGGCATTCCCGCTTGGAAGCGCTCCACACGGATCGTGTTGCCACAGGCCATGCGCGCCATCCTGCCCAACGCTTTCAACGAGATCATCGGCCTGGTCAAGGGCACGTCGATCGTCTACGTCCTGGCGTACTCGGAGCTCTTCTACACGGTTCAAGTCATTTACAACCGGACCCAGCAGGTGCTGCCGCTGCTGCTGGTCGCGACACTCTGGTATGTCGTCATTACGTCCGTGCTGAGCGTCTTCCAGTACTACATCGAACGCCACTTCTCCAAGGGCGCCCTGCGGACCCTGCCGCTCTCTCCATTGCAGAAGGCCCGCAGGTTCTTCGCCACCCACGTTGCAGTCTCACAGACCAAGGAAAGCCGATGAGCATCCTCGCCGCGCGCAAAGAAACCACGACGGCGGCCCAGCCCGCAGACGAAACCCAGGCTGACGCTCCGGCTGGAGATTCGGCCAGCCCGACGTCGGCACAGCCCACCTTGAGGGACAAGCCCGCCACGACGGACAAGCCCACCACCCGAGGGCAGGTGGATATCACCAATGTCCGAAAGTCCTTCGGCACTACTGAAGTCCTCAAGGGTGTCTCCTTGTCCGTGCCGCCAGGGGGTGTCGCGGTGATCGTGGGCCCGTCCGGCTCCGGAAAGTCCACATTGCTGCGCACGATCAACCACCTGGAGAAGGTGGATGGCGGTTTCATCACCATCGACAACGAGCTGGTGGGCTACCACGTCCGCGGGAACAAGCTCCACGAACTGCGTGAGAAGGACATCCTCAAGCAGCGCACCAACATCGGTATGGTCTTCCAGAGCTTCAATCTTTTCCCGCACCTCACCGCCCTGGAAAACGTCATCGAGGCGCCAATGGTCGCCCAGAAGCGATCCAAGACTGAAGCCAGGACGCGAGGCCGGGAACTCCTGGACCGGGTGGGCCTGAAGGACCGGGCCGATGCCTACCCGCGGCAGCTCTCCGGGGGCCAACAACAGCGGGTCGCGATTGCGCGGGCACTGGCCCTGGACCCCAAGATCCTGCTCTTCGACGAGCCCACCTCAGCGTTGGACCCCGAACTGGTCAACGAGGTTTTGGACGTCATCCGCGAACTCGCCAAGTCAGGGACCACGTTGATCATCGTGACCCACGAGATGGGTTTTGCCCGGGACGTCGCGGACACCGTGGTGTTCATGGACCAGGGCCAAATCGTTGAGTCCGGCACGCCCCAGGAAATCTTCGGCAACTCCCGTGAAGAACGCACCCGAAGTTTCTTCTCCAAGGTCATCGAACCGGCTTTCAACATCTAGGAAGAAGTCCTCCATGTTTCGCATCACCCGCACTAAACTCCTGGCACTCGCTGTACTGCCCGCCGTCGTACTTCCTGCGCTCGCCGGATGCTCCGATCCCGGCGCTTCGGCAGCCAAGCCTGGGAGCGAAGCCGCAAAGAACGGCGTGGCCTACAACACCTCAGTGGACCAGAACCGGATCCGAGGTGAAAAAGATAGTGCTGCGGCTTCTGCTGTTCCGGCTGCCATCGCCAAGGACGGCAAGCTGACCGTTGCGACCACCGCGGGTTCCATTCCGCTGTCCTTCCACGCGACCGACGACAAAACGCCGATCGGTGTGGAGGTGGACATCGCGCAACTCGTGGCGGACAAGCTGGGCCTGGACTTGGACCTCCAAGTGACCTCGTGGGAGAACTGGCCGTTGAAGACCCAGTCCGGTGATTTTGAGGCCGTGTTCTCCAATGTGGGCATCAACGCCGCGCGGGTGAAGCTGTTCGATTTCTCCACCTACAGGGCTGCGTACATGGGCTTTGAGGCTAAGAAGAGCTCCACCTACGACATCAAAGGTTCTGACGATATCGCGGGGCTGAAAATCTCGGTGGGCTCCGGCACCAACCAGGAGAAGATCCTGCTGGCGTGGAACAAGGAGCTTGAGGCCAAGGGCAAAACCCCGGCGACGCTGCAGTACTACTCGTCCGACGCCGATACGATCCTGGCATTGTCCTCCGGCCGCACGGACCTGAACCTGGCGCCCTACCCGTCGGTGACGTACCGCGAGAATACCCGTGACGACCTCAAGGTAGTGGGCAAGGTCAACGCCGGCTGGCCGTCGGAAACCCTGGTTGCCGCCACCACGCTGAAGGGCAACGGGCTGGCCCCAGCCATCACCGATGCCCTCAACTCCACCATCAAGGACGGCTCCTACGCCAAGGTCCTGGAACGCTGGGGCCTCTCCGAAGAAGCCCTGCCCGAGTCCAAGACCGTCACAGAAGCAAGCTTTGGGACCGCCAAGTGAAGTTCCAGGTCCTTGACATCATTCCCCACCTGAAGAACCCGGTGACGGGCGAGATCGTCTCTACAGCTGACCGCCTGAACCAGGTGGTGGAAACGGCCCGCCGCGCCGAGGAACTGGGCTTCGACAGCTTCTCTGTGGGGGAACGCCACGCAGGTGAGTTTGTTTCCTCATCCCCGACGACGGTCCTCGCCGCCATTGCCGCCGTCACCCATCGAATCCGGCTTCAGACCGGCGTCGCGGTGTTGTCTGTCCTGGATCCTGTTCGGGTGGCCGAAGACTACGCCACCATCGATCAACTGAGCCGCGGCCGCTTGGAACTGGTGATCGGCAAAGGCAATGAGGTGCTGCAGTACCCCCTCTTTGGCCTGTCTTTGGACGACCAGTGGGAGTTGCTCGCTGAGAAGTACGCCCTGCTCCGCACCCTGTGGCGCAAGGAAAGCGTCACATGGTCAGGCCGCTTCAGGTCACCTTTGATTGAACCAACCACGACGACGCCACGCCCCTTCGCGGGCTCGCCGCGGATTTGGCACGGCTCGGCTACAACCCTTACGTCAGCGGCGCTGGCGGCCAAGTGGGGCGATCCGTTGTTCACCGCGAACGCCATCCAGCCCCGGGAGAACTACAAGGTCCTGATCGACCACTACCGCGAGGAGTACCAGCGCCACGGCCACGATCCCCGGCATCAGTATCTGGGCTCAGGCAGTGGGGCCGGCGGTGTGTTCATCGTCGACACCACGCAAGAAGCCATCCGTCAGTACGGTCCCGTGTATGAGGCGCTGACCGCCGGCCGCAACGTTCCTGGCAACAACTCACCGTTCCGGGACATCCAGCACGCAGTGGCCGAGGGGCCCGCCCTGGTGGGCAGCCCGGAGCAGGTGATCGACAAGATCCTCAGCTACCACTCGCTGTATCAGCATGACCTGCAGTCCATTTCCTTGCCCACCACGCTGCCCTTCGAACAGCAGCTCGACATCCTGGAACGCTTCGCGCTGGAGGTCATCCCGGCCGTCCGCACCGCAGCCCCAACCACCTTGTGGGAATCCGGAGACCCGTTCGCCGGACGACCCGAATTCGCCGGCGCCACCGAACCCGACGCCGCAGCAACAGTCACAGCAGACCACGCCTTCAACAGGAGCGATACCGCTAATGTCTACGCACACTGAAACAGCACTCGAGTCCTTTGCCGAGGAGTGGCAGGAGTGGCACGCCGCCCATGAGCGCCAACGGGCACATCCGCACGGCTTCCTCGCCGTCACCCATCTCCACTGGCTGGACAGCAACCCGACCCGGTTGGAAGGTGCGCCTGGTACCTGGAGTGTGGAAGCCGACGTCGTACGCGTTGTTCTGGAACCAGGCGAGAGCCTGCAGCAGGATGGCGTGGAACTGAACGCCGACTCTGGTGCCACACTGGAATTCGGCCCCATCGAGGAGCGCGACGGCATCAACCTGGTCTCCGGCGACACCGTGATCGAGCTAGCCAAGCGCGGCGGCGAGTACATCGTGCGGCCACGGAACCCGTCGACTGCCCTGTTGCAGGAGTATCAAGGTACGCCCGCCTATGCACCCAATGCGGCGTTTGCCGTGGCCGGTACGTTCGTGCCGTTCGAGACACCGCGCCCCACCACCGTAGGTGCCGCGGTGGAAGGCATCCAGCATGTGTACGAGGCCCCTGGGGAGATCCGTTTCAAGCTCGCGGACCAGGAACTGGCGCTGACGGCGTTCAACGGCCACGCGGCGGGCTCGCTTTTGGTGCTGTTCACGGACCAGACTTCCGGCAAGACGACCTACGCGGCCAACCGCTCGCTCTCCGTGGTCCCCGCCGCGGACGGCACGGTTCAGCTGGACTTCAACCGGGCTGTCAACCTGCCGTGCGCCTACACCGACCTCGCCACCTGCCCCCTGCCGCCCGCCGAAAACCGGCTTCCGGTGGCCATTGAAGCCGGCGAAAAGATTCCCTACGAACGGCAGGATCAGAAGTGAGTACCTTCGAAGAACGCAAGGCCGGGTTCCTGGCCATTGAACTCGACGGCGCGGGGTACCAGAACCTTGCAGCCGCCGTCCTCGCAGCGGAGTCTGCTGGCTTCCACGTAGCAACCTTCGCGGATGCACCGGCCCCGGGGAGGGTCAACGCCCTCCAGCGTGCAGCCTTTGCGGGACCGGTGACGCGGAACGTTGCAGTGGTGCCGGAAGTGGACGCTGTATATACGGAGCCCTTCCACATCTCCACGCAGCTCGCCAGCCTGGACTACGTGTCCGGCGGCCGTGCCGGGTGGATCGTCACCGCAGCGGACTCGTCCGAGGCCGCGGCCGCCGTCGGGCGTTCTTATGTTCAGGGTGAGGCRCTGGCACAGGAAGCGGCGGCCTCCGTCGAAGTTGGCCGCCGGCTGTGGGATTCATGGGAGGACGACGCCGTGATCCGCGATGTGGCCACGGGTCGCTACCTTGACGTCGACAAGCTGCACTATGTGGACTTCGAAACTCCTGCCGATTTCGCCGGTCCCGCTTACTCCATCAAGGGTCCGTCCATCATCCCCCGGCCGTTGCAAGGTCAGCTGCCTGTGCTCGCCGCTGCCTCCTTGGTGGGGGAGGGCTTGGTTCCGGTGGATTCCGTGGATGCGGTGCTGGTGTCTGCTCCGACGCCCGAACTGCTCGCTGCCGAGGTGAGCGATGTGCGGGCCCGGCTTGGAACTGCGGTTGCGATTGTTGCAGAGCTCGACGTCGTTCTCGACTCGCGCGGGCAGTCTGCCGTTTCGCGTTCCGCTTCCTGGACGGAAAGAGGCTCTTCTGGGGAAGCCGGCCGGGCACGGTTTGTCGGTTCAGCGACCGGTCTGACTGACCTGCTCGATTCTCTTCTCAAGGAGGCCGACGGCGTCCGTCTCCACCCGGCCGTCTTGGACGTGGAATTGGAAGAACTGTCCCGCCTGGTGCTGCCAGAACTCCGCCAGCGTGGATCCTTGCGTGCGCCTCTGCAGGATGGGACGTTCCGCGATCTGCTGGGCCTGGAACGTCCGGCGAGCCGCTACGTGAAGACGACCATTGCAGCCGTTGGCTCGGAAAACTAAGGGGATCACCATGACACAGCACAACCGTGCTATTTTCCAGCCGACGGGTCAGATCCAGTTCGGCATCTTCTTCCAGGGCGTCAACTCCGGCACGATTTGGAAGGCGCCGGAGTCGGGTTCGCAAACCGACTTCGAATCCTTCCGCCGCATCGTCCAGACCGCCGAGCGGGGGAAGTTCGCGGCGTTCTTCCTCGGCGAGGGGCTGCGCCTGCGCGAACACCTCGGCCGCCCACATGCCTTGGACGTCGCTGGCCGGCCTGATGCGCAGACCATGCTCGCGGCCTTGGCCGCGGTGACCAGGAACATCGGACTCGTAGCCACGCAGAACACTACATACAACGATCCGGCTGACCTTGCACACCGCTTGTCCTCCCTGGATCTGATTTCCGGTGGAAGAGCTGCCTGGAACGTGGTCACCACGGACAACGCCTGGACCGGAGCGAACTTCCGTCGCGGGGGATATCTGGACCACGTCGACCGGTACAAGCATGCCGAAGCATTTGTTGAGACCGCCAAACGCATCTGGGACTCGTGGGAGACCTCTTCAGGGCCGGCACGCCCTGTGCTTCATGAAGGCCAGCACTACACGGTTGACGTCACACCGCGGTTGCCTCGCAGCGCCCAGTACCGTCCCGTGCTCTTCCAGGCCGGCGATTCCCCGGACGGCCGCGACTTCGCAGCCCGACAAGCAGACGTGATCTTCTCCGCCCACCCCAAGTTCGACGACGCCGTGGAGTTCCGTCGCGACATTGTGGCGCGCTCCGTCGCTGCCGGCCGCGGAGCCAACGCGGTGCAGATTATGCCAGCCAGCGAGTTCATCCTGGCCGCCACCGATCAGGAAGCCCAAGAGAAGAAGGCCTGGGTCCGCAGCCTCCAGATTGGGCCGCAGCAGGCCATTGCTTATCTGGAACAGTTCTGGGGCCGCGAACTCACTGAGTACGATCCCGATGGTCCGCTCCCGGAGATTGATCCGGTGGTCGAGGAGACATCGGAGACGCGCGGCAGCGGCTTCCATGGCGCGAAGGCGCGCCAGCTCGCGGACCAGTGGCGGGCTGAGGCCAAGGACAAGGGCCTCTCAATCCGCCAGTTCGTCACTTCCCGCACAGCGCGGGTGGACGCGACCTTTACCGGTTCCTATACCGCCATCGCCGACCACCTCTCTGAGTACGCTCGCGTTGGCGCAGTGGACGGGTTCAACATCTCACCGTGGCTTATCCCTACTGGCCTGGACGACATCGTGAACCACTTGGTACCCGAACTTCAGGAACGCGGGGTCTACCCTACGGACTACCGCGGAACCACGCTGCGCGAAAACCTGGGGTTTGAGACACCCGTGCGTACCACTGAGTCGGTGCCGGCCTGATGTTGGCGGCATTTGTTGCTGGATCATTCCTTCGGCGTCTCGGAAGGCGCCCGGATCCACGCGGGTTCCACCGTGTGGATGGTGGAATGATCCAGCAAAATCGAGCAGCAGTGGTTGACGAGTCGAGGGCAACCATCCGCTTGCAGTTGGCGGTGTGGGGGCAAACGCTCTAAACGCAGGAAACTAGAGGAGTTCCTTGAAGACATCCCAACCGCGGCCTACGGGACCATAGGGTCCCCAGAGGACGGTGGTGGACGCTCCGGCAGAATAGGTGACCAAATCTCCGTTCCCGTTGATGGCAGCGAGGTCGTTGTACTTGGAATGCGGAAAACTGCCGAGTCCTGCTATCTCGGAGAAGACATCCCAACCGCCGCTGATGAGGGACGATGGCCGCCAGCCGCCAGCATCATCAGCCGGGTACAGGAAGAGGTGTCCGTTGCCGTCCCTTGCATAGACTTCCACAGGGCCATCGCCGTTCATGTCGCCGGCAGTGATGATCTTGTTCATCATCTGCCAGCCTTGACCCACCTTCGTGGGGGCGAGCCACCCTCCGTTGCCATCGCCGGGGTAAAGGAAGAGATCTCCAGCCGGATTTCGGGCAAGGACATCGTTGGTTCCGTCGCCATTGAAATCACCCGGTCCGACGATCGCGTTGAAAACGTTCCAACCCTGGCCCACCTGTTGGCGCTCAAGCCAGCCACCCTCGCCATCGCCAGGGTAGAGGAAGAGGTTGCCTGCCGCATCCCTGCCGAGGAGGTCATTGAAGCCGTCACCATCGAAGTCGCCGGGTGAGAAGACGATGTTGAACACGTTCCAGCCTTGGCCAACCTGCACGGGCTCGTCCCACGCACCCCAGTAGGTAGGGCACGCGCCCTCGCAACTTCCCTTGTAGTAGGTGTAAGTCCGCGGATACAGGATGAGGCGGCCATCGTGGGTTCGGGCGAGTGGTTCGAAGTTGCCGCGGCTGGTCCAGCCCATGGCCCTGCTGGAGGCTTTGATGGGCAGTGTTTCCGGGCTCACCTGGGTACCCGTTGGGCAACCTGACCGGCCCGGGGTAAGTGGGTAGACCTTCATCGACATGCGGTGGCCCTGGTCTTCGGGAAGGACCTGCAGGGTTTCCCCTTGCCGCTCGGCAGGAAGCGGCACCCCGTCCCTCAACCACTCCAGGGTGATGCCCTCACCCGTGCCGTCGGGATTCCTGCAAGCTGAGTAGTCGTAGTTGTACTGGCGGCGCAGTTCCGCGCCGACGTACGGTACGCCGTCGATGTAGGGTGTCGGCTGGGACGCGGCGACGGAGGGTGGTGCTCCGGCGGCCAGCAGCCCTCCTGCCAAAGCCATGGCAATCGCCATCGCTGAGCCCGTTGTGAATCGTTTGGTGCGCGCTTGAACGTTCCCCATGATGTTCCCCCCGGAAGCTGGCGTCGATGTGTTGACGTTACCGCACTTGGGGTGCGCTGGTCAGGGGTTGCCGGGTCCGGAAGTCTGCTGATTAGGGGATGCCCGCCGCCAGCATGAAGACGTCGATCTGGTCCTCGGATTCCAGAACAAAACCATGCCGCTCATACAGGTGGCGCGCCGCGCTTCCCTGCAGCACGTTCAAACGGAAGGGCCTCTCATCCACGGAGGCCGCCATGACGTGCCGAAGTACGGCACCGCCCAGCCCTTTGCCCTGATGGGCCGGAGCCACATAGAAATGCTCAATCCACCGGGCGTCCGGCTCCTGGCGAACTGCGATCACCCCGGCATCCACGCCTGCAGTGTGGATCACGTAGGTGTGCTCCGGCTGGAAGGCTTTCAGGAAGCGCTCCCGGACCCGCACCGGATCCCAGCGACCCAGCCGTTCGAGGTCGGGACGCATCACCACGGCACGAAGCTCGGCGATCCAGATGGCATCGGAACTGTAAGAAGGGCGCAAGGTGAACTCTGGAGGCACGTCTCCCAGCCTAGATGTTTCAGCGCTGTTCCTGACACCTCCTGTCCCGGACCTCTCCTATTCCCGAACAGCGTCTTCGCTGGCCTCGTCCCTGATTCGCTGGGTCGCCACCCAACTGGCGAGCACTTTCAATGCGTCCTCCGAAGGTGTGCCGGGATCTGCGGTGTACACGTTGATCCGCAGCCCTGGGTCTGCAGACAGCTCAAGGGCTTCAAAGCTCAGGTCAAGGTCACCGACGATCGGGTGGTGGAGGCGTTTACGGCCCGTGCGGTGGTACTTCACATCGTGTCTGGCCCACCTGACCCGGAATTCCTCGCTGCGTGTGGAGAGCTCCCCAATCAGATCAGTGAGGTCCTTGTCGTAGGGGTTCTTCCCGGCCGTAGACCTCAGCACAGCAACAATATCGTCGGCGCTGCGCTCCCAATCTGCGAAGAATTGGCGTGCCTTGGGGTTGAGGAAGGTGAATCGTGCGCTGTTTGGCGGGGTTGTTTCTTCGTCCATCAGGTCCATGTAGAGGGCAGCGCCAAGGTCGTTGGCAGCGAGGACATCGCCGCGATCGTTCCGAACCCACGCCGGTGCCGTGGTGATGGCATCAATGACACGCTGCACGCTTGGCCGGACCGTCTTTGGACTGCGCTTCCGCCTCACCCGTGGCGCGGCCGTGGCCGCGCGTGCCAGGTCGAAAAGGTGCGCTGTCTCGGCGTCGTCAAGCTGCAGGGCGCGGGCGAGTGCCTCGAGGACACTGTCCGAGGCTCCGGAAAGGTTTCCCCGCTCGAGCCGTATGTAGTAGTCGATGCTCATCCCGGCCAGCATCGCTACTTCCTCGCGGCGCAGTCCTGCCACGCGGCGGTTGCCCCCATAGGCCGGCAACCCGGCGGCGTCGGGCTTGATCCTTGCACGCCGGGAGGTCAGAAACTTCCGTACGTCCTCGCTATGAGTCATGAACGCAACGCTACGCCGTCAGCAAGGGAGCGAGGGAGGGCCTGGTATTACTTGGGACGCCCAAGGGGGTAATGACGGGCACTCCCACAGCGTGCCAGGGCTGAATAGCGTGAACACCATGACTATTGAACTAACCCTCAACAATGGCGTCACGATGCCGGCACTCGGCTTGGGCGTCTTCCAGAGCGCACCCGAGGAAACCACCGCCGCCGTCGCGGCAGCCCTTGCCACCGGCTATCGGCACATTGATACCGCCGCAGCCTATGGAAACGAGCGGGAGGTGGGCCAAGGCATCCGTGCATCGGGCCTGCAGCGGGAGGAGGTCTTCATCGAGACAAAAGTCTGGGTCAGCGACTTTGGCTATGAGCAGACGCTGCATGCATGGGACAAGGCAGCGGGCAAGCTCGGTGTCGATTACCTTGACCTGTTCATCCTGCACCAGCCCGCCCCGGACCGGTTCGAGAAGACCATCGAAGCGTACAAGGCGCTTGAGCGACTACTCGAGGACGGGCGCGTGCGCTCAATCGGTGTCAGCAACTTTATGCCGCACCACCTCAACGAACTGCTCGCCTCAACCGACATCGTGCCTGCGGTAAACCAGATCGAGCTTCACCCCTACTTCACGCAGCCCGATGTCCAGGACGCGGATGCAGCAAACGGTATCCTCACCCAGGCCTGGTCACCCATTGGCGGAATCACTTTCTACCCGGGCTGGGGCGGAGACCGACGGAACGTGATGGAAGATCCCGCCATTGCAACGATCGCGCGGACCCACGCCAAAACACCCGCCCAGGTGATGATCCGCTGGCACTTGCAGCAAGGCCGCTCAGCCATTCCCAAGTCGACCAACCCACAGCGCATCGCGGAGAACTTCGATGTATTTGACTTCGAGCTCAGCGCTGAAGAACTCGCGGCCATCGACGGTCTGGATCTCGGCGTCCGCAATGGCCCGGATCCGGATGTCGCCCGCCCGGAGCGCTTCGCCCTGGTGATCCCGGAGGCCTGAGCGCCGAACCCCCGTAAACCAGGAACGCAGAAACTTCCAGCCCCTGCACCACCGTCCGAACCATAGGATGAAACGGACGAAAGGTGCAGCACACGATGGTCACACGCGAAGAGGTAGAAGCAGCGTACTCACGGACGGCAGGCTGGGTAAGGCACACACCGGTGGCTGAGAGCGGCAACCAAGAGCCTTATCACCTGTGGTTCAAGTGCGAGTTCATGCAGCACACTGGCACGTTCAAGGCGCGCGGTGCCTTCAACCGGTTGCTTACGGCCCGGGAGAATGGCGAACTGAACCCGGAGATTGGCATTGTGGTGGCCTCCGGGGGCAACGCGGGCCTGGCCAACGCCTATGCAGCGTCCAAGCTCGGCGTCCCTGCTACGGTGTTCGTCCCCGAGGCGGCGCCCGCCACTAAGGTCCATAAGTTGTTCGCCAGCGGGGCACGGGTGGTCCAAGGAGGCTCTGAGTACGCCGAGGCCTACGCTGCGGCCGTGAAGTTCGCCGAGGAAACCGGCGCCGTCTATTGCCATGCATATGACCAACCCGAGATTGTGGCCGGCGCAGGCGGCGTTGGCTTGGAACTGCTGGACGAACTGCCCGACGTCGATACCATCCTCGTTGCTGTTGGCGGCGGCGGGTTGATGGGAGGCATTGCGGCAGCGGTTGAAGGCCGGGCCCATGTGGTGGGCGTCGAGCCCGAGACGGTTCCCACCTTGCACACGGCCATGGCCAAGGGAGAGCCAGTGGATGTGGCCGTTTCCGGTATCGCCGCGGATTCCCTGGGCGCCCGGCGGATTGGCGAGATCGGATTCGGTGTTGCCCGCCGCACTGGTGTGCAGAGCGTGCTGGTCAGCGACGAAGACATCGTCCAGGCCCGCCGCAAGCTGTGGGAGGAGTACCGGATGGTGGTGGAACATGGTGCGGCGGCAGCCTATGCCGCCCTGCTTTCCGGCGCTTACGTGCCCAAGGATGGTGAGACGGTCGCGGTCATTCTCTGCGGCGCCAACACCGATCCAGCACACCTCTAGCCGGGTCCAGCGCAAGAATCCCCGCCGGTTGGTGTCCGGCGGGGATTCGACGTCGGCAGGTGTGCCCTGCCACAGCGGTTCCTACTTCTTGGGCAGGCCTGCCGGGTTCAGTTCGGACGTCGGGATGGCCTCGGAGGAGAGGCCCCAACGGTCCAGGATCTTGCCGTAGCTGCCGTCCTTAATAAGGTGGTTGATGGCCGCCTGCGCTGCCGCAGCAAGCCCGTTGTCCTTCTTGGTGGTGAACGCGATCTCGGCCTTAAGCGGCCAGCCGCCATTGAGCGTGCCCACTTCCTTGGTCTTGCCATCCTTGGCCGCTTTGTAGGCGGCGGAGGCGTTGGGACCGAACGTCAGGTCCGCGCGTCCGGACTGGAGGGCGAGCTGGGAGGCGGAGTCGTCGTCGTAATACTGGAACTCAACCGGCTTCAGGCCGTTCTTTTTGTTCTCTTCGTCCCACCGCACCAGGATGGCTTCCTGGTTGGTGCCGGAGCCGACGATCACGCGCTTCCCAGCGACGTCCTTGGCCTCCTTGACCTCGGAAATATCCGAATCGGACTTGGCATAGAAGCCCAGGAGGTCATTGCGGTAGGTCGCGAAATCGAACTTTTCCTTGCGTGCTTCGGTGACCGTGACGTTGGAGAGGACAGCCTCATACTTGCCGGACTCGACGCCGAGGGGCCAGTCCGCCCAGGCCACCGGCAGCACCTCAACCTGCAGGCCCAGGCTCTCGCCGATAGCGTATGCGAGGTCAACCTCGCTGCCGATCAGGGTCTTGTTGTCCGTGGCAAACAGGCTCAGCGGCGGCGTCCCACCGGTTGAGACCACCGTCAGTTTGCCATCTGCCTTGATGGCTTCCGGAACCAGGGCTGCGGCCGCGGAGTCGACGGTCACCTTGATGCGGTCCTGTTCGGGCGACAGATTGAACTCTTTGGCCACGCTGGTAGATGCCGTTGAAGAGCCCGACGACGGTGCTGTCGCCGCCGTTGCGCCGGGATCCGAGCAGGCTGCGAGCCCGAGTAGAGCCGTAGCGGCCAGCGCCGCAGTCAGGCCGGTCTTGGCTGCAAAACGTGCCATGGTTTCCCCTTATTTTTCCCAGATTGGGACGTCGTATGCGTGCTTGTTTGCTGCAACTATCCGGCAGGGCAGGAACACGGTCAAAGCACTCTGAAACGCTGGGATACAGGGGGTAATTGCGGTTAATCGGGAGTCGAACGAGGTCACAAACTTTCTGGGGAACCGGCCGCGACGCAACTCACAGAAATAAGCCGGGGGCCGCCGTCGTTGTCGCTAGAGTGCCCGCCAACCAACAGTGCGGTGCCGCGAAACGTACCGAAAGGCATTCCCCGTGACTGTTCCTCTTTCCATCCTGGACCTGGCAACCATCGGAAAGGGCCAGACCGTAGCGGAAAGCCTCGCCGGCAGCGTGGCCATGGCGCAGAAGGCCGAAGAGCTGGGCTATCGCCGGGTCTGGTACGCCGAGCACCACAACATGTCCGCCATCGCCTCCTCGGCTACGAGTGTCCTGATCGCCCACGTTGCAGCCCACACGAACACCATCCGGCTGGGTGCAGGTGGCGTCATGCTTCCCAACCACTCGCCGCTGACCATTGCCGAGCAGTTCGGCACCTTGGAGACGCTGCACCCGGGACGCATAGACCTGGGACTTGGCCGGGCCCCGGGCAGTGACCAGAACACCATGCGTGCGCTCCGCCGCGACCACACGTCCTCGGATGCTTTCCCGCAGGATGTCCTGGAACTGCAGGGCTACCTCACTGGACCTACCCGCATCCAGGGTGTCGAAGCGACTCCGGGAAAGGGCACCAACGTGCCGCTGTACATCCTCGGTTCCTCGCTGTTTGGTGCCCAGCTGGCTGCCCAGTTGGGCCTCCCTTATGCCTTCGCTTCGCACTTCGCGCCTGCCGCCTTGCAGGACGCCGTGGCCATTTACCGCAGGGACTTCAAGCCATCGGAACAACTATCGGAACCGCACGTGATCGCTGGGGTCAACGTCACGGCAGCTGACAGCAATGCCGAGGCGCAGGCGATCCACCTCGCCGTGAAGCGCGCCCGTGTGTCCCTTTTCTTTGGCGGCGGCCGACAGTTCACGGATGACGAAGCGGACATGGTGCTGGATTCCCCGCAAGGCCAACACATTGCCCAAATGATGAAGTACTCGGCCGTCGGCACGCCGGACGTTGTGCGCGACTACCTTGACGAGTTCGCCAAGCACGCTGATGCGGACGAACTCATCGTTGCCCACCAGAGCATTGGCACCGAAGAACGCCTGCGCTCGGTGGAGTTGGTTGCCGAGGTTGCGGGGCTTGTAACGGCGTAGGCGCCGGCATCGAAAATAAATCCGAAAGCTTTACGCATTTGCAATGATTCAGGCATGACGCCGAAACTCCACAGGCGGAGACTATAGCTATCCGCAGTGGAAGGATCCGCTATGCCCACGCCCTTAAATCAATCAGCCGCAGACTCCGCGCTGCTGATGAACTCGCTGCCGCTTGGCCTGCTCCGGACCTTGCTCCGGACGGACGCGCAACAGGGCATCACTCCGCAGTTGATGGCGGAGCTGAGGGCCATTGCCCGCGTGCCGGGCCTGCTGGTGGCATGCAACTATGGCGGCACGCTCTGTGCAGCTGAAGGCGTCTCCACCGAAACTCTGCCGCTGGACAGTGCGGCCGTTGCGCTCCGCGCGCTCGCAGCCCTCCCCAACACGCATACGGCCATCATTTCCGGCAGGTCCTTGCGCGACCTCGCTGCGGTCTCCAGGTTGCCGGCGGAGGTTCATTTGGTGGGCTCCCACGGCGTTGAGTTCGACATGGGCTATGCCTACAACCTGTCACTTGCCACGGAAACCCTGCTCCAGCAGGTAGCGACGGCATTGACTGAGGCCGTCGCCTTCGAGAAAGGCGTCAGCATCGTCCGCAAGCCGGTGGGCGTTGCTGTCCACACCCGGCCTGCAACGCCGGAAGTGCTGGAGCGCGTTATTTTCCGTTCCCAGCAGATCGCCATTGAGTATGGGCTCTACTTCATCATCGACGGCTCCGTGCTGGACCTCACCGTTGAGGAACCGGCGAAGGGCCAGGCCTTGGAGCAGCTTCGCTCCCGCCTGGGGGTGAGCGCTGCGCTCTACGCGGGCGACGCAGCAAGCGACGAAATGGCGCTCGCCACGTTGCGGGGCCCCGACCTTGGCCTTCACGTCGGGTCCGGGAGTACGACGGCGGCGCACACCATTCCGGATCCGGAAGCCTTTGCGCGGGTGCTGGCTTTGTTGTTCGAATTGCGGCGGGCATGGCTTTTCGGCGAGGACGCTGTGGGGCTCGAGCGGCATTCGATGATCGGGAACGGTACGTCGACGGCGTTGCTCACTCCTGACGCGAAGGTTTGCTGGATGACCCACCCCTTGCCGGATTCGGGGTCCCTGTTTGCCCATATCCTGGGCGGTGACCCGGCGGGCCACTTCAGTATTGAGCCAGTCAAGCGTTCCCAAGTGCTCGCTCAGCGCTATGTGGACAACACCATGATCGTGGAAACCCGCTGGGCAGACGTGACAGTGACGGACTATCTTGAGCCCGCCCCGGAAGGCATCACCAGCCTGGTCCGCGTTCTGTCCGGCACGGGCACGGCGCGGGTGGTGTTCGCGCCCCGGCCGGACTATGCCACGGCGCCGTTCAGCATGGAGATCCGTGGCGAGGAAGTCCATATCATGGGTACCTCGGATCCCATCATCCTCTCGGCTCCCGGAGTTGCCTTCCAGATCACCAGTGATGGCAGGTACGCCACTGCCACCGCTGAAGTGCCCCTGCAATACGGTCCCGTTGTGCTGAACCTGCGATGCGGTGATACAGAGCCGCCGCCCGCGGACCCGACTGGCGAGCCGACCCGTCGTGCCGCCGTCGGGCAGTCTGCCCGGGAGTGGGTCAAGGCGCTGCAGCTTCCCACCATCAAGACCTCGCTGGTTCGGCGCTCGGCGCTGGTGCTGAGGTCGCTGGTGCACGAGCCCACGGGTGCTGTCCTTGCGGCGCCAACCACATCGCTGCCGGAGGGCATCGGCGGGACGCGCAACTGGGACTACCGGTATTGCTGGCTGCGCGACGGCTCCATGACCGTTAATTCCTTGGTCAGCTTGGGCTCCAGCGACGAGGCCGACGGGTTCCTTCGCTGGCTTGGCCGCATCCTGGAGACTGCGCCCGGGCCGGAGTGGCTGCACCCGCTGTACTCCGTGACGGGTGCTCCGCTGTCCACGGAAGCGATCGTCGAGAGCCTCCCGGGCTATGCCGGTTCGCGTCCGGTGCGGATCGGGAACGCGGCCGACCACCAGGTGCAGTTGGACGTCTTTGGACCGATTGCCGAGCTGATTCACGATCTTGGCGAGCGGCGCGGCTACCTGCCGGATGAGCACTGGTTCCTGATGGAGCAGATGGCCCACGCCGTCATTGCCCGTTGGCACGAGCCCGATCACGGGATCTGGGAAGCGCGCCGCCCACCGCGGCACCACGTGTACACCAAGGTCATGTGTTGGGTGACGCTGGACCGGGCCTTGCGGACTGCTGCCTTGCATGGTCGAATGGCACCCGAGGACTGGGCGCCGATAGCCGCCAAGATCCGGAAGGAAGTCCTCCGGAAGGGCTGGGATTCATCTGCGGCCTCGTACACCGTGGCCTACGACAGCCCCGACCTGGACGCCGCCGTGCTGCATATCGGCTTGTCCGGCCTGCTGGATGTCCAGGACCAGCGGTTCCTGGATACGGTAACGGCCGTCGAGCGCGAGTTGCGTGTGGGTCCCACCGTTTTCAGGTACAGGTACGACGACGGCCTGCCGGGTTTGGAGGGCGGCTTCCACATCTGCACTACCTGGCTGATCGAGGCGTACCTTGCTGTTGGCCGCCTGGATGATGCGCTGGAGCTGTTCAACCAGTTGGTGGCTTTGTTCGGTCCCACAGGTCTGCTTCCGGAGGAGTACGATCCCGCCTCGGAAACCCACTTGGGCAATCATCCACAGGCGTACTCGCACCTGGGCTTCATCCGGTGTGCACAGCTCCTGGACCATTACCTGGCCAGCGCAGACGTGGAGTAACCCTACTTGGGCGGGGAGGGCTAGGTGAGGAGCAGTGCCACGGCGATCATTGCGGGCACTGCGACGATTGTCGTGATGAGCACGGTGTCCTTGGCTACTGTGATGCCGGCGCGGTAGCGGGTGGCTGCCACGAACACGTTCTGGGCCGTCGGGAGCGCCGCCGTCACCACCACAGCGAATAAGGCGTGACCATCCATCCCTAAGGCAAAGCGGGCAAACACATAGGCGATTGATGGGTGCACGAACAGCTTGAACCCGCTGGCCAGCAGTGTGTCCAGGCGTCGTCCCGCGTCCTTCTGCAAAGGCCGTGATCCGTTCAGGCTCATGCCGAACGCCATGAGCATCGCCGGAATCGCGGCGCCCCCAATCAAGTGGATCGGCTCCAGAATGAGCGTGGGCACCTGGAAACCTGTTCCAGCCACCAGAAGCCCAAGCCCCGAGCCCACGATCATCGGGTTCTTCACGATCATGAGCAGAAAGCGCAGGGGAGTGGTGCGGTGGGTACTCGTGCTGGCGTCCAGAGCCATCAAGTACAGGGGCGTGAAGAACGCGAGCTGGAAAATCAGCAGCGGCGCCACGTAGCTTGCATCACCCAGCACAAAGACCGCAATCGGGATGCCCAGGTTCGCGGAGTTCGCCAGTGAGGCACTCATCGATGACATCAGGGCTTCGGGCAGAGTGCGCTTGAGCCAGAATTTCACGATCAGGAAGAACAGCAGGCCCGTGATGATGGCACCCACTGCGGTGACCAGCAGCGGGGCGGCAAACACCTCGTGGAACTTCGCCTTGCTCAGGGTTTCGAACAGCAACGCCGGGCTTGCGACGAAGAATGTCAACGAACTCAGGACCGTGCGCGCATTCTCACCCAGGATCCCGCGGCGCCCAACGAACATGCCCACCAGGATGATGGCCCACACCACGAAGAACCCGGACAGGACGCCGATCATGAGGGCGTGCGGGCGGGGAGGTGGTGGGTCACGAACAACAGCCTAGCCACATCGCCGTGCTGAGTAAGCGTTTTCTGGCGAGAGTTCCGTCATACGGACACCCAAAGCGCGACGTCGGCACCCACGTGGGTACCGACGTCGAGGTTGGCTTTTGGCCGGGTTAGCTCATGTGCGCGGCGTTGCTCAGCGCRTGCGGCGGACGCATCAGCCCGGGTGTGTGGCCCTCCGCGGGGTCGTTTCCAAGCTGCAGGATCTTATTGTCCTTGCTGACATGGACCACCCTGGGCTCATAAGCGCGGGCCTCTTCGGTGGTCATCTCGGCGTAGGTGATGAGGATGACGACATCCCCTACATGAACCTGATGGGCGGCAGCACCGTTGATCCCGATGACACCGGAACCGCGCTCGCCGGCGATGGTGTAGGTCTCCAGCCGGGCGCCGTTGGTCACATCAACGATGGAGACGAGTTCGCCCGGAAGGATGTCAGCCGCGTCCAGCAGGTCAAGGTCGACAGTGACCGAACCGACGTAGTGAAGATCGGCATGGGTCACCGTTGCGCGGTGGATCTTGGACTTGAACATTGTGCGGATCATAATGCGATCAGTTTAGCGCGGCACCCTCATCCGGCGCTGTGACGTACCAGACGTTCGGCGGGCGTCGGCGGCGTTGCTTGTAGATAGGTACAGATTCACAAGATTCACAACATTCATAGACATTCACAGGAGCTGGACAAGGAAGCAGCCCCGAAACATCCTATTTCGGTTGTTTCGCGGCCTGCCATCAGTTCAAAACAGGTCCGGAACGTCCGGCACTGACCGCCCGGGCTGGCTCGTACCGTTCGAGATTCGTCCCGGCGGCCACCAACGCGCGCAATTCAGGCAGCCCACCTTCCACCACACCGGCAGCGCGCGCCTGAACCAGGACGTTGCCCAGTGCAGTCGCCTCAACAGGTCCGGCAACGACCGGCTTGCCCGTGGCGTCAGCCGTTAGTTGGCACAGGAGCCGGTTCTGCGAACCACCGCCCACAATGTGAACCACGTCCACACTGCGGCCCGCGAGCCGTTCAGCGTCCGCCAGCGTGCGGGCATACCCGGCCGCGAGGCTGTCCATGATGCAACGAACGACGGCGGCAGGCCGGTCCGCGAGCACGGCACCTGTGTTCCGCACAGCTGCCCGGATGCGGTCCGGCATGTTGTCCGGGGCTGTGAAGGCCGGGTCATCGGCGTTGATTCGTGGACCGCCGGCGGGGAGCGCTGCGGCCGCGTCCAACAGCGAGGCCAACGATTGGCTGAACCCCTGTGCCGCCCAAGCACGCTGGCACTCGCTGAGCAGCCAGAGCCCGCCGACATTTCGCAGGTACCGGATAGTGCCGTCTACGCCGCGTTCGTTGGTGAAGTTGGCCTTACGGCTTGCCTCGCTCAGCACTGGGCTATCCAACTCCACGCCCACCAAGGACCACGTTCCCGAGGAAATGTAGGCGAAGTCCTTTTGCTCGGCGGGCACGGCGGCCACGGCTGAGGCGGTGTCGTGCGATCCAACCGCAACCACCCTGGTGTCCGCGGGCAATCCCGTCTTTTCGAGGATGCCAGGCAGGAGGGTGCCCACGGTTTCACCAGGCTGAATGAGGGGAGGGAAGATGTCTTTCGGCAGGCCGAGTGCATCCAGGAACTGTGTAGCCCACTCTCCCGCAACAGCATCAAAGAGCCCTGTAGTGGAGGCGTTTGTAGCCTCCGTCCGGCGCTCTCCCGTGAGGAGGAAAGCGATCAGGTCCGGGATGAGGAGAGCCTGGCGCCCTTCCAGGGTGGGCTCGCACGCCAGCTGGTACAGCGTGTTGAACTGCAGGTATTGCAAACCCGTTGTGGCATACAACTTCTCCGGGGAGATCGCGGCATGCACACGTTCCACAGTCGCGCGGCTGCGCTCGTCCCGGTAGCTGTACGGCTGCGCGGTGAGATTCCCGGCGTCGTCCACCAGGCCGTAGTCCACTGCCCAGGTGTCGATGCCGATGCTCACGATGCGCTCGCCATTCCCACGCGCAACGGCAGCGGCGGCCGTCAAGCCCTTGAGTACCTCCGCGAACAGGGCGTCGAAGTCCCAGCGGAGGCCGCCGTCGAGCTCCACAACGCCGTTAGCGAAGCGGTGGATCGTCTCGAGCGACACGCCGGATTCAGGCGAGACGCGACCGAGCATGACGCGGCCGGAGGAGGCGCCAATATCGACTGCTGCGAAGACTGGCCTCGCAGGTGAACCGTTGCTCATGACGGGCCTTATCGCAGGAATGCGGCAGCCACGCCCGCGTCAACGGGGATGTGCAGCCCGGTGGTGTGGGACAGTTCGTTGCTGGTGAGCACGGAGGCTGCGTTGGCGACGTGTTCCGGCAGCACCTCCCGCTTCAGCAGCGTGCGCTGGGCGTAGTACTTGCCCAGTTCCTGCTCGTCCACGCCGTACACAGCTGCGCGTTTGGCGCCCCAGCCGCCGGCGAAGATGCCCGAGCCGCGGACCACGCCGTCGGGGTTGATGCCGTTGACGCGCACGCCGTACTCGCCCAGTTCAGCGGCGAGTAGACGGACCTGATGGGCTTGGTCGGCCTTGGTGGCGGAGTAGGCGATGTTGTTCGGGCCGGCGAACACGGAGTTCTTGGAGGAGATGTAGATGATGTCCCCGCCCATGCCCTGCTCGATCATGACCTTGGCCGCGGCCTTGGACACCAGGAATGAGCCCTTGGCCATGACGTTGTGCTGGAGGTCCCAGTCCTTCTCCGTGGTTTCCAGCAACGGCTTGGAGATGGACAGCCCAGCGTTGTTGACCACCAGGTCCAGGCCTCCGAAGGCGAGCACGGCTTCCTGGATCGCTGCTGCGATCTGGGCTTCGTCCGTCACGTCGGCCTGGACGCCGATGGCGACGTCGGGTCCGCCCAGTTCCGCGGCGACGGTCTGGGCGTTCTCAAGGTTCAGGTCGGCAATCACTACGCACGCGCCGTCGGACGCCAAGCGTGTTGCGATCGCCTTGCCAATGCCCGACGCCGCGCCGGTCACCAGCGCGATGCGGGTGGCGTGGGACTTGGACTTGGGCATGCGGGCGAGCTTGGCTTCTTCCAAGGCCCAGTACTCGATGCGGAATTTCTCGGATTCCTCGATCGGGGCGTAGGTGGAGATGGCCTCGGCGCCACGCATCACGTTGATGGCGTTGATGTAGAACTCCCCGGCCACGCGGGCGGTTTGCTTGTCCTTGCCGAAGGAGAACATGCCGACGCCCGGGACCAGCACGATGGCCGGGTCGGCGCCGCGGAGGGCCGGGCTACCGGCGTCGGCGTGGCGGTCGTAGTACGCCTGGTAGTCCTCGCGGTAGTCCGCGTGCAGGTCCTTCAAGCGGTTGACGGAATCTTCGATCGAAGCATCGGCGGGCAGGTCCAGGACCAGTGGCTTGACCTTGGTGCGCAGGAAATGGTCCGGGCAGGAGGTGCCCAGCGCGCCGAGCCTCGGGTGCTCTTCCGAGGCAAGGAATTCAAGAACGACGGCGTCATCACTGAAGTGCCCCAGTTGCGGTTTGTCAGTGGAGGCCAGGCCGCGGATCACCGGGGCGAGGGCGGCCGCCTTGGCTTTGCGTTCAGCTTCGGGCAGGGCGCCGTAGCCGGGGAGCTTGGCGCCGAAGGGCTCGGCCTTGCCGTTCTCCGCGATGAACTTTTCTGCCTGGCCGATGATCCACAGCGAGTTGGCCTCAGCTTCTTCGCTGGTTGCACCCCAGGCGGTGATGCCATGACCGCCGAGGATGGTGCCGATCGCCTGTGGGTTGGCTTCCTTGATCGCGGCGATGTCCAAACCGAGCTGGAAACCGGGGCGGCGCCACGGAACCCACACCACTTTGTCGCCGAATACCTTGGACGTCAGCGCTTCGCCGTCCACCGCCGTCGCAATCGCGATGCCCGAGTCTGGGTGCAGGTGGTCAACATGCGCAGCGTCCACCAAGCCGTGCATGGCAGTATCGATCGAAGGCGCAGCGCCGCCCTTGCCGTGCAGGCAATAATCAAAGGCGGCCACCATTTCGTCTTCACGCTCGACGCCGGGGTAAACAGACTTCAGTGCCTGCAGCCGGTCCAGCCGGAGTACAGCGAGGTTCTCGGCTTTCAGCGTGCCGAGGTCACCGCCGGAGCCCTTGACCCAGAGGAGCTCGACGTCCTGGCCAGTGACCGGGTCCTTCTCGATCCCCTTCGCGGAGGTGTTGCCGCCGGCGAAGTTGGTGTTGCGCTTGTCCGCGCCGAGGCGGTTGGAGCGGGAAATCAGGTCTTCAACAGTCTTGTTGGTGCCTTGCACGTTCATGCTTTATGCGCCCCATCCGGCTTGCTGGCCGCCTGCGCGGTCCTCGTTGATCTTCTTCTGGTAACCGCTGGCCTTGTAGGCAGCGATCGGGTCGGCGGGCAGGCCGCGGGATTCTCGCCATTCGGCCAGGACCGGGCGGACGTCGGTGTAGAAGGCATCGTTGAAGATGCCGTTGGCGGCCAGGACATCCCCGGCACGCTGGGCCTCGGACAATGCTGCGGTATCCACGAGCAGTGCGCGGGCCGTCATTTCCTGGACGTTCAGGACCGAGCGGATCTGGCCCGGGATCTTCTCTTCGAGGTTGTGGCACTGGTCTAGCATCAGGGCAACGCCTGACTCCTTGCCGAAGCCGCCGCCGCGGATCACCTCGTACATGATGCGGAACAGCTGGAACGGATCGGCTGCGCCCACAATCAGATCGTCGTCCGCGTAGAAGCGGGAGTTGAAGTCGAACGAGCCGAGCTTGCCCAGACGCAACAGCTGCATGACGATGAACTCGATGTTGGTACCTGGCGCGTGGTGGCCCGTGTCCAGGCAGACGAAGGCCTTATCGCCCAGTGCAAGGGTCTGTGCATAGGAAGTACCCCAGTCCGGAACGTCGGTGTGGTAGAAAGCTGGCTCGAAGAACTTGTACTCCAGGACCAGCCGGTGCTCGTCGCCCAGGCCTGCGTAGATCTCCTGGAGGGATTCCGCGAGGCGATCCTGACGGCCCCGCATATCGTCCTGGCCGGGGTAGTTGGTGCCATCGGCCAACCAGATCTTCAGGTCTTTGGATCCGGTGGCGTCCATGATCTGGATGCACTCAAGGTGGTGGTCGATCGCCCGGCGGCGCACGGACTCGTTGGACGAGGTCAGGGAACCGAATTTGTACTCGTCATCCTGGAAAGTGTTGGAGTTGATGGTGCCCAGGCCAACACCCAAGCCTGCAGCGTACTCGCGCAACGCAGAGTAGTCGTCAACCTTGTCCCACGGAATGTGCAGCGCGACTGTAGGCGCCAGGCCCGTCAGCTCGTGGACCTTGGCGGCGTCGGCGATCTTTTCCTGGACGGTGCGGGGCGTACCCGGAGTGCCGAAGACCTTGAACCGGGTCCCCGAATTTCCGTAGGCCCAGGATGGCACTTCGATGGCCAGTTCTCCCAAGCGGCCCAAGGCCGATTCGGTGGCGGCCGATTCTGTGGTGTTCATGCTTGTTCCTTTTGCTGGGTTGCGACGGTGCTGGCCTTGGCCAGTTGATCCTCAAGATTGAAAACTTCTTCGACGATTTCGAAGCCCTGGTCTGGAGGCAGGTCGCTGTTCGAGAACAGGGTTGCCATCTCGGCCTGCCAGCGGGCGTTGACGTCCGTTATGGCCATGCGCGCCTGGGCGGCCTGGTAGTCATCGCATTCCAGGTACCCGATCAATTGGCCATCGGAAGCCAGGAAGAGCGAGTAGTTGTTCCATCCAGCATCCTTGAGGGCGTGCAGCATCTCCGGCCAAACGGCTGCGTGCCGGCGCTTGTATTCGTCCATCAGCTCTGGCTGGACGGAGGAGCGGAAACAGACCCTCATGTGCGGTTCTCCAAGGTCACTCGTCTTTGAATCGTTTCATTTGTTACGATTCAAACTACCCTCGTTAGAAGGAGGGTGTCAAGGCGTTTCCTGCAAATCGATGACAACCAGCGGAGATTGGAAAGCATGTCCCAAACAGCGAGCATCAAAGACGTTGCCACCCACGCCCAAGTAGCCGTGGGAACTGTTTCCAACGTGCTGAATTATCCGGACCGCGTATCGCAAAGGACCAAGGAGCGCGTCCTCAAATCCATCGCCGAACTCGGCTTCGTCCGCAACGACGCCGCCCGCCAACTCAGGGCAGGCCAAAGTCGGACCATCGGACTGATTGTGCTGGACGTGGGCAACCCGTTCTTCTCCTCGGTTGCCCGTGCCGCCGAAGATGCAGCCACAGCGCTGGGTAGCGTGGTGTTGGTAGGGGACAGCGGCCAGGACGCTTCCCGGGAAGCGCATTACATGGACCTGTTCCAGGAACAGCGGGTCCAGGGCCTGCTGATCTCGCCTGTAGGGGACGTTGGTGATCGGATCGATACGCTGCGCGAGCGTGGCGTGCCAACTGTCCTGGTGGACCAACTCGCCGACACCGACCGCTGCAGTTCAGTGTCCGTGGATGACGAAGAAGGCGGATATCTTGCCGCCCGGCACCTGCTGGACACGGGCCGCCGTCGTCTGGCCTTTGTAGGTACCCCATCAATTCGCCAGGTAGCCAACCGACTTGCCGGCGCGCAGCGGGCCGTCTCAGAAGTAGCAGGGGCGACGATCGAGGTCCTGGACTCCGCAGGGCAGACCGTCCTTGCCGGACGCCAAGTGGGCAACGACCTGGTGGAGCGGGCGCCAGCCGAAAGGCCGGAAGCCGTGTTCTGTTCCAACGACCTCCTGGCGCTCGGCGTCATGCAGTCGCTGACCATGCTCCGAACCGTGAAAATCCCCGAGGATATCGCCCTGATCGGCTACGACGACATCGACTTCGCCGTCTCCGCCGTCGTGCCCTTGTCCTCCATCCGCCAGCCCACGGAGGCCCTGGGCCGCACGGCCATCGAGTTGCTGGCGGAGGAGCAGGACAGCGGCGGAACCAAACACCGGGCCGTGGTGTTCACACCGGAGCTCGTGGTGCGTCAAAGCACGGCCGGCGTACCCAAGTAGGTCGCAGCAGTGCGCGTTATGAGCGGTCAAAACGCGCACTACTGCGACCGAGTTGAGTAACTACAGCGCGTAGATGCTCCACGCAGCAGTGTGCTCAGCGCCGGGTTCCAGCCGGATCAGGTCCGTGCCACTGTTGAACGCGTCCGGCGGGCAGGTCATTGGCTCCACGGCCAGGCCCAGCCGGTTCGGAAGTGGTTCCGGCTTGTCTGCCGTATGGATCTGCAGCCATGGGCAGCTTTCGTCCCAGGACATCCCGACGCCGGTGCCCGCCGGGTCGCGCAGCGAAAGCCGCGCCAGCCCGCCGTCGAACGCTATTCCTGTGAACGCATGGTCGATCTCAGTGGTGCCAATGGCCCGCGGGGTCCGGAAATCGAAAGCGTGGCCCTCAACTCCCACAACACCAACCGGCAGCAGCCTGTCAGGCGTGACCTCAAGGAAGCTATCTGCAGCAAAATCGAGGACCCACTGAGCCAGGGGCGAAGAACCGGCCACCAGATACGGGTGTGGGCACACGCCGTATGGTGCTGGAGCGTCGGCTACGTTCAAGGCAGTTAGCCGCGTGTGCAGCCCGGCGCCGTCCAATACGTACCGAGCCGAGAGCTCAACCGCGAACGGGTATCCCGGCGTGGGCCCAACCGTGCAGGTCAACGTGAGTGAATCGGCGTCGGACTCTTTCAGTTCCCAATCCAGCGGGAAGGCGAGGCCGTGCAAGGATGTGCCCCGGTCCGGTTCGTTGACGGGCAAGTGATGCACCTTGCCGTCGAAACGGTAGGCACCGTCGGCAATCCGGTTGGGCCACGGCGCCGCGATAATTCCCCGGTAGTCCGGAATCGGGCCACCCTCCGGGAACGGGACAACGAGGTCGCGGCCCTGGAACTGCAAGACACGCAGCGCCGCGGCCCGGGCTGTGATGACAGCCCGGTAGCCGCCGGACTGCAGCGTGAATTCGGTGCTCACAGGCCGCCGGCCAGCTTGTAGTAGGCGGCGTTCCAGTTCAGTTCCTTCTTGAACTGTTTGATGGTGGTGTCCTCGTCGATGGTCAGGAGTTCGGTCTTCGCGATTTCGGCGAAGTCCTCGAACACCTCCAGGCCCACCTGCGTGGAGAGCACCGTGTGGTGGGCAGCGCCGGCAGTGAGCCAGGCTGCGGCCGACGTAGCGAAGTTGGGCTTGGGCTCCCACAGTGCGCGGGCCACCGGGAGGTTGGGCAGAGGCTGGTCGAGATCGACGACGTCCACTACGTTCGCTACCAAGCGGAACCGATCGCGCATATCGGACAATGCGACCACGATGCCGGGGCCGGCGTCCGTATCGAACACCATGCGTACGGGGTCTTCCTTGCCGCCGATGCCCAGCGGGTGGATCTCCACGCGCGGCTTCTTGGCAGTCAGCGACGGGCAAACCTCCAGCATGTGCGCGCCCAGGATCTTCTCCGAGCCGGGCTCGAGGTGGTACGTGTAGTCCTCCATGAGCGAGGCGCCGCCGGGCAGCCCCGCGCCCATCACCTTGGCGGCGCGGACCAGGATGGCGGTCTTCCAGTCGCCCTCGGCGCCAAAGCCGTAGCCGTCAGCCATGAGCCGCTGGACTGCCATGCCGGGGAGTTGGCGGAGTTCGCCCAAGTCCTCGAACGACGTCGTAAACGCGGCTGAGCCGTTCGCTTCCAGGAAGCTGCGGAGACCGAGTTCGATCCTCGCGCTGTAGCGCAGCGACTCGTGGCGCGCGCCGTCTTTTTGCAGTTCCGGAACCACCTCGTAGAGGCGCTCATACTCGGCAACCAGGGCATCGACGTCGGACTCTGCAGCGCCATGAACGGCGTCGGCGAGCTCGTTGACGGACCAGGTGTTGACCGAGACGCCGAAGCGCAGCTCGGCTTCGGTCTTGTCGCCTTCGGTGACGGCAACGTTGCGCATGTTGTCACCGAAACGGGTCAGCTTCAGTGTCCGCACAGCGGCCCAACCTGCCGAGGCGCGCTGCCAAGCGCCCACCTGGCGGGCGATCTCAGGATTGCTGACATGCCCGACGACGGTCTTCCGTGGCACGCCGAGGCGCGACTGGATATACCCGAATTCGCGGTCCCCGTGGGCTGCCTGGTTCAGGTTCATGAAGTCGAAGTCGATATCGGCCCACGGCAGGTCACGGTTGGCCTGGGTGTGCAGGTGCAGGAGGGGCTTGCGCAGGGCGTCCAGGCCCTGGATCCACATCTTGGCCGGGCTGAACGTGTGCATCCAGGCGGTCACGCCGATCACGGAGTCGTTCGAATTTGCTTCCAACGCGGTGCGGCGGATGGCGTCGGAATCCGTGAGGACCGGCTTCCACACGAGTTTGACCGGCACGTCCGAGGAATCGTTGAGCGCGTTGGCAATCTCCTGCGATTGCGAGGCGACCTGCTTGAGGACATCTTCGCCGTAGAGGTGCTGGCTTCCGGTGAGGAACCAGACCTCGTACTGATCAAGGGACGTGGTGTTGGCGCTGGGCATTTTCATGGCTCCTGAAAGTGTTGAGACGTCCGCTTTAGCGGCCGTAGACGTTTTGGTAGCGGTTGTAGAGCGAGTCGATCTTGGCCTGGTCAATGGGCAGGGGTTCGCCGAGTTGGCGGGAGACATGCACCGTCTTTGCCACTTCCTCGCACATCACGGCTGCTTTCACCGCGGACCTGGCGTCCTTGCCGATGGTGAAAGGTCCGTGGTTCTGCATGAGCACGGCGGGGGAGTGGGAGTTCTTGAGGGTCTCCACGATTCCCTGTCCGATCGAATCGTCTCCGATCAGCGCGAACGGGCCTACCGGGATCGGGCCGCCGAATTCGTCGCCCATCATGGTCAGTACGCAGGGGATCTCTTCGCCGCGGGCGGCCCAGGCCGTGGCATAGGTGGAGTGCGTGTGCACCACACCGCCAACCTCGGGCATGTGCCGGTAGACGTAGGCATGAGCGGCAGTGTCAGAGGACGGCGAGAGGTCCGGGTTGCCCCAGTCAACGGTTCCGCCGCTTCCGATGTTGATGCCCCTGACGGGAGTTCCGTAGAGGTCCGTGACCACCATTTGCTCGGGCGTCAGGTCGTCATAGGAGACACCGGAGGGCTTGATGACCATGAGATCGTAGCCAGGGATCCGTCCGGAGACGTTGCCCGCAGTCCAGACAACCAGCTTGTAGCGGGTCAGCTCAGCGTGGAGGTCGCAGACTTCGCGCCGGACTTTTGCGATGGTTTCCAAGAGCGTGCTCATGCGTTGACCCCTTCTGTGATGGCGGTGTGGGTAGCGCGCTGAATTGCCTTCAGGCGATGCATGACGCTGTTGGTCCCGCGGCCGAAGTAGTCGTGCAGGGTGCGGTATTCCTGGAAAAGTGCCTCGTAGGCCCTGACATTTTCAGGGATCGGCGTGTAGACGGCACCCGGGGCAGCTGCCATGGATGCTGCCGCTTCGCGGATGTCCTTGTACTTCCCGGCAGCTACAGCGGCGTGGATTGCCGAGCCGAGGGCGGGCCCCTGCTCCGAGCCGATCGTGGAGAGCTGCAGGCCAGTGATGTCTGCGTAGACCTGCATCAGGAACTTGTTCTTCAACAGTCCGCCGGCCACGATGAATTCCTTGACCGGTACCCCGGAATCACGGAATGCATCCACGATGGTGCGGGTGCCGAAGGCCGTGGCCTCCAGCAGCGCGCGGTAAGTGTCCTCGGGCTTTGTGGCCAGGGTCTGGCCCACTACGACGCCGGACAGTTCGTGGTCCACCAGCACTGAGCGGTTGCCTGAGTGCCAGTCCAGGGCAATCAGGCCGTGCTCGCCGATTGCCTGCTTCTCTGCGAGTTCGGTGAGGTATTCGTGGATGCCCAGGCCTTTGGCGGCTGCAGCCTGGTGGTAGTGAGGGGGGACACCGTTCTTGGTGAACCAGCCGAAGATGTCGCCAACCCCGGACTGTCCGGCTTCATAGCCCCACAATCCGTCCACGATGCCGCCATCCACGACGCCGCACATGCCCGGGACTTCACGCAGGACGTCACCGTTCATGACGTGGCACGTGGACGTGCCCATGATGGCCACGAGTTGCCCCGGCTCAACAGCGTTGGCTGCAGGGGCACTGACGTGGGCGTCCACGTTACCCACGGCTACAGCAATTCCCGCAGGCAAGCCGGTCCAAGCCGCTGCTTCTTCCGTCAGATAGCCTGCGGCGTCGCCCAAGCGGCCGATGGTGTGCTCCAGCTTTTCCGAAACGAAGCCCTTGAAGTCGGGGTTCAGTGCGGCGAGGAAATCCTCCGACGGGTACTTGCCGTCCTGGTAGATGCCCTTGTATCCAGCGGTGCACGCGTTCCGGACGTAGCTGCCACACAGCTGCCACACGATCCAGTCGGCTGCCTCAACCCAATGCTCCATGGCGCCGTAAACTTCGGGATCTTCCTCGAGCAGCTGCAAGCCCTTGGCGAACTCCCACTCTGAAGAGATCAGGCCCCCATACCGGGGAAGCCATGCCTCTCCGCGTTCCTCGGCGAGCTTGTTAATGCGGTCGGCCTGCGGCTGCGCGGCGTGGTGACGCCACAGCTTGACGTAAGCGTGAGGACGGTCCGTGAAGCGTTCCAGTTCGTTCAGCGGAGTGCCATCCGCCGTCGTCGGGACCATGGTGCAAGCGGTGAAGTCTGTAGCGATGCCCACCACATGTTCCGGGTTGATTCCCGCATCGGCGACGGCGGCCGGTACCGCGTTGCGCAGGACGTCGCGGTAGTCGTTGGGCACCTGGAGCGCCCAGTCGGCGGGCAGGCGCTGGCCAGTAGCGGGCAGGCGGTCGGACACTACGGCGTGCGGGTATTCGAACACGCCGTTGCCGAGTTCGGCACCGTCCGAGACACGCACGACGACGGCGCGACCAGACAAAGTGCCGTAGTCCACGCCGATAACGAACTGCTCGTCGAGCGGGAGGTTTTCAGTGGTATTCATGGGTTCTCCATCCGGCAGGCCAAGGCCTCATTGCCGGGGGTCGGGGTGGAAGAAATGAAGAAGGTCTGATGCAATTGTTAGCGCTCACAACTTTGATGTCAAGAGGATGGGCGTCATGTGGGACTGTTTCAGACACTCTGACCCAACTAGGTCGCAGTTGACCGCGTTTTGAACGTCCAGAACGCGCTCTGCTGCGACCTACTTGGGTTTAGTTAGCGAGCCGCGCCGTGGTGGACCGGATGACCAGGCGGGGCTTCACCGTCACTGGCGTACCCGTGCTGCCGGTCTCCAGGCGATCAAGCAGCAAGCCGATGCAGCGCTGGCCGAGTTCCTCAAAGTCCTGGGCCACGGTAGTCAGCGGCGGGATGAAGTAAGCGGCTTCGGGTTGATCGTCGAAGCCCACAACACTGATATCGGAGGGGACCTGGACACCGGCTTCATGGAACGCCCGGAGCACCCCGAGGGCCATCTGGTCGTTGGCCACAAACAACGCCGTCATGGAACGTTCGGCCGCGATTTTCAGGCCCTCGCGATAACCGCATTCGGCACTCCAATCGCCTTCGATCAGGGCCGCTGGTTCCAGGCCGGCCTCACGCAGGGCGTCCCGCCAACCCTCGGTGCGGGCAACTGCGTCAATCCAATCAGCGGGCCCGGAAAGATGCCCGATGTGCTTGTGCCCCAGCTCAAGGAGGTGCTGTACAGCGAGACGGGCTCCCTCGCGCTGGTCCACAGTGGCGCCGCTGAGGTGCTCGTCGCCGAGAGACCCCACTGCCACAAGGGGCACTTGAGCGGTGATGTCCTTGAGGACCTCAAAGGTCCCGGGATGCGGCACTGTGACAACTATGCCGTCCACGCCTTGGTCCATGAAGTGCGCCATGGCGTCCTTGATGGTCTCCGGCGTGACGTCCCGCAAGCCCGCGACACTGACAAAATAGCCCGCTTCCCTGGCCGCCTGCTGCACTCCGAGGAGGGTGTGGGACGGGCCGTACTGAGCCAACTCGCTTCCCAGGACGCCGATGGTCTGGGAGCGTCGGGTTACCAGGCTGCGTGCAGCGGTGTTGCGGCGGTACCCAAGTTCAGTGATGGCCTGCTCGACGCGCTCGCGCGTCTTCGGGCTCACATTGGGATGGTTGTTCAGAACACGCGACACAGTTTGATGGGAAACGCCGGCAACGCGGGCGACGTCTTCCATCACAGGCGGCCTGCTTGGTGCGGATTGTTCAGTGCTCACCCTGTCACGATAGAGCACCTGCGGGGTGATCAGCCCACAGCTGCCTTGGCGGCGTAATGGCGGTACCTCGTCAGGAACTCGGGCGTCCCGGAGGTCTTCGACTCAGCAACCTCGATTCCTTCAAGTGGCCAATCAGGCAGCCTTCCCGTGAGGACGCCGGCTGCTTGCCGTGCAGCACCATCTGCAACGTATTCGCCCGGAGCGGGTACGAACACCGGCAATCCGAACACATCAGCGGCAACCTGCTGCACAGCTTCGGACTGGGCGCCGCCGCCCACAAGGATGATGCGTCGGGCCGCCACGCCTTGCGCTTGCAGAGCAGCAAGGCCATCGGCCAGGGAGCACAACACACCCTCGACGGCGGCCCTGGCCAAGTTGGCGGGCGTGTAGTTGGAAACTGTGAGCCCATGGAGTGAACCTGTGGCGTCCGGAAGATTCGGCGTCCGTTCGCCTTCAAAGTATGGCACCAGGGTCAGACCGCCGGCCCCTTCCTCGACGGACAGGGCCAGCTTGCCGAGTTCCGGCAAATCCACGCCAAGCAGTGCGGCAGTGGCATCGAATATGCGGGTGGCGTTGAGCGTACAGGCAAGCGGCAGATAGTTCCCCGTGGCATCGGCAAAACCTGCCACCAGCCCGCTCGCGTCCTGGGAAGGGACGTCCGAGACAGCGAAGACAGTTCCGGACGTTCCGATCGAGATAACAACATCCCCGACGGCGGCGCTGACTCCCAGCCCCGCTGCGGCGTTATCGCCTGCGCCTGGCCCGATCAGGGCACCGTTCGACATCTTTCCGGCAGCATCTAAAGGCCCGACGACGGCTGGCAGCACCGGGACATGGCCGAGCGTGCTTTTCAAGACTTCCGGCAAGTATTCCCCCGTCTCGGAGGAGAAGTAGCCGGTACCGGAAGCGTCGGAACGATCAGTCCGGAGCAACTCCAGAGATGACGGCCCGGTGCCCGGCCCATGACCGGCCAAACGCCAGGACAGCCAGTCGTGCGGGAGGCAAACGGCCGCAGTGCGTCGGGCATTCTCGGGTTCGTTTCGAGCCAGCCACCGTAGTTTGGTGGCCGTCAGCGATGCCACCGGTACAGTCCCCGTGCTGGCGGCCCAATATGCGGCTCCCGCCGCGGGATCACCTTCGCCGGCTTCCAGGATCAGCTCTTCCGCGTCCACGGCGGACCGGGTGTCATTCCACAGCAGTGCTGGGCGGACCACGTTTCCTGATTCATCCAGGCACACCATTCCATGCTGCTGGCCACCCACCGAGACAGCATCGACGTCGTCCAAGCCGCCCGCCTGGCTGATGGCTTCCTGAAGGGCAGTCCACCAATGATCAGGATGGACCTCGGTGCCCTCGGGATGCGAAGCGCGGCCCTGCCGCACCAGGGCGCCAGTGTCTGAGTCCCTGATGACGACTTTGCAGGACTGGGTGGAGCTGTCGATCCCGGCGACGAGAGGCATGCGTTTTGTTCCTTTGGGGACTTGTTCCGTTACGGACCGTCGCCGGGGCCGGCAGCCCCGAAATGAAGCAATCCTGGTGACCCCGGCGACGGTAATGCGAATGGCTGATTTTTCCTGGAGGCTGATGCCTTTAGCGCGCGCCCAGAAGGTGCTCGATGGCCAGCTGGTTGAGGCGGACGAAGGCGAACGAGCGCTCGGCGGTCTTGTCGGCGTCGAACGTGTCGAAGGCGCTGGCGTCAGCCAGGAGGTCCGCAGTGGTTTCGCCAGCGTTCAAGGTGGGCTCGCCGAGCTCGAACACGCCCGAGGTAGTGAGCGCTTCCTGGACCTCAGGATCGGCACGGAAGGCGAGGGCGCGTTCCTTCAGGAGCAGGTACATGGACATGTTGGACTTGGCCGATTCCCACACACCGTCGTAGCCGTCGGTGCGGGAGGGCTTGTAATCGAAGTGGCGGGGGCCATCGTACTTTGGTCCGCCGTTGGGGAAACCATTCTCCAGGAGGTCCACGGTGAAGAAGGCGCTGGTGAGGTCGCCATGGCCGAAGACGAGGTCTTGGTCGTACTTGATCCCACGCTGGCCGTTGAGGTCGATGTGGAAAAGCTTGCCGGCCCAGAGGGCTTGGGCAATGCCGTGGGTGAAGTTCAGGCCTGCCATTTGCTCGTGGCCGGTCTCGGGGTTGAGGCCAACGATGTCGCCGTGTTCCAGCTGCGCGATGAACGCAAGGCCGTGACCAACAGTGGGCAGGAAGATATCGCCGCGGGGCTCGTTGGGCTTGGGTTCCAAGGCAATCCGAAGGCCGTAGCCCTTCTCTTTGATGTATCCGGCGGCGGTGTCCACACCTTCCTTCATCCGGTCCAAAGCTGCGGAGAGATCCTTGGAGCCGTCGTACTCGCTGCCTTCGCGGCCGCCCCACATTACGAAGGTTTCGGCGCCGAGTTCAGCGGCGAGGTCGATGTTGCGCAGGATCTTGCTCAGGGCAAAGCGTCGGACGGAGCGGTCGTTGGAGGTAAATCCGCCGTCCTTGAAGACGGGGTGGCTGAACAGGTTGGTGGTAACCATCGGAACCTTGAGGCCCGTTTCGGCCAATGCGCCCTTGAAGTTCTTCAGGATGAGGTCACGCTCGGATGCGCTGGCGTCAAAGGGGACAAGGTCATTGTCGTGGAAAGTGATGCCGTAAGCGCCGAGTTCACTGAGCTTGTGGACGGCTTCGATCGGGTCCAGGGCTGCCCGGGTTGCAACGCCGAAGGGATCGGCGCCTGTCCATCCCACGGTCCAAAGGCCAAACGTGAAACGATCCTGGGGGGTTGGCTGAGGGGTCATTGTTGCTCCTTTGCAAGGCGGCGGGGAGGCCATGGATAAAAAGCACTCCAATTAGTTTTCAATCTGAACTATATGGGGGATGATGGATCATGGTCAATGGAAACCGGCAAAAATCTTTCAACCCCGTGAGGAGGCTGCGAGAGTGAATGAGCAAACTGCCCCCGGGCGCGTAGGCGACGTCCGCCGTCGTAATCTTTCGCTTGTCCTGGATTCGATCGCCCGCAACGGCGATGCCAAGCCCAGCCGCGCCCAGGTGGCTGCTGGAACAGGGCTGACCAAGGCCGCAGTATCGAGCTTGGTGGCTGATCTGGTGGAGTCAGGCCTCGTCTCCGAGGTAGGCCTGTATCGCGATGGAGAGCGGGGCCGGCCAGGTCAGGGCCTCGAGCTCAGCTCCCGCCGAGGTGTTGTCGGGATGGAAATCAACGTCGACTATCTGGCCGTTGGCCTGGTGGACCTCGGCGGGAACCTGCGCTTCAGTTCCACAGTGGAGTCCCGCAACCGGGGGCTCAAGCCGGGCGCGGTCATGGAGCATCTGGGTGAACTCGCCGATGAGGCCAAAGCTGCAGCCGCTGCTGAAGGCATCACGATCCTGGGTGGCGGACTTGCAGTCCCCGGCCTGGTTGATGAGCAGCGCAACATCGTCCTGTCCGCTCCAAACCTTCATTGGGAGCACGAGCAGCTGGATCCGCAGGCGTTGCTGGAAGACGCGCCGCTCGGTGTCAGGCTGTCCAACGAGGCAAACAGTGCTGCCCTTGGCGAGCTTTGGTACGGCGATGGCCCGGCGGACTTCCTCTACGTTTCCGGCGAAGTCGGCGTTGGTGGCGGGGTCATCATCGGTTCGGAGCTCTACACGGGACCTGGCGGCTCAGCCGGCGAATTGGGCCATATCGTGGTGCATCCAGAAGGGCCCTCATGTTCCTGTGGAGGGGCTGGCTGCCTGGAAACATTCGCTGGACAGGAAGCTATTTTTGAGGCTGCCCGCATCCCGGAGGGGTCACTTGGCGAGCGAACCGAACTTCTGCTCGCGGCCTTGGCCGCGGACGAGCCGCATGCCAAGCGTGCAGTGCGCGACGCCGGGCGGTACCTGGGCATCGCGCTCGCCTCTTCTGCGCGTCTGATGGACATCGAAGCCGTGGTACTCGGGGGCCACTTTGCCGTCCTCGCCGATTGGCTGAAACCGGCAGTGCTGTCGAGTTTGGAAAGGTACGCGCCGGGGCTGCTGGAGCCGGAGAGCCTCACCGTTTCCCGTTTGGAGCACTCGGGGACGCTGCTGGGTGCGGCGGGTCAAGTGATCCGCGCTGTCATTGAATCGCCTTTCGAATTCCTTCTGGGCAAGCCCGCGTAGAGCATCTTTCCCCTGGGAGGTTTTCCGGGATTCGCAGGATCTCTGCGCTGGGTTCTTCCATGCGAATCATCAGTATGCTTACTATTAAGTGGTCAGTTTGTTCGCGCATGCTCAACCCACGAACAGGTGCCCCATGACTACTCAGAATTCAGCACACACCAGCACAGCGAAGGCGGGCAACGCTCCCGCCCCTGACGACGACCGTAAGCCGGACAGTCTCAACGACCTCGTCAAGCCCACGTGGATGTATATCGCAAAACGGACACTGCGGGAGTTCAACAAGGATCAATGTCCTGATGCCGCTGCCGGCCTTACCTACTATGCAGTGCTTTCCCTTTTCCCGGCGCTTTTGGCGTTGGTTTCCCTCATCGGGATCTTTGGCGACGCCGGGAAAACCACCACGGCATTACTGGACATCGTGCAGCAATTCGCCCCCGGGCCCGGTGTTGACGCCCTGCGGCAGCCCATCGAGGAACTGACGCGGTCCAACGCGGCGGGCTTTGCTCTGGCCCTCGGCATCTTGGTGGCGTTGTGGTCGGCCTCCGGTTACACCACGGCCTTCAGCAGGGCGATGAACCGCGTGTACGAAGTGGATGAAGGCCGTGGCTTCGTCAAACTGCGCGGCACGATGCTTGCCGTTACCATCGTTGCGCTTGTGGGCGCGGCACTGGCCGCCGCGATGCTCGTCCTCAGCGGACCAGTGGCTGAGGCTATCGGTAAGGCAATCGGAATGTCCGACACGATCCTGACCGTGTGGAACATCGCCAAATGGCCGGTCCTGATCGTGCTGGTGGTCATTGTCATCGCCGTGCTCTACTACTTCACCCCAAACGTCAAGCAGCCCAAGTTCCGTTGGATCAGCCCGGGGTCCCTCATCGCCCTGGTGATATTTGCCCTGGCATCGTTGGGCTTTGCCTTTTACGTTGGGAACTTCAGCAATTACAACAAGACGTATGGAACGCTGGCAGGCGTCATCATCATGCTGCTGTGGCTCTGGATCCTTAATATGTCGCTGCTTTTTGGTGCAGAATTTGACGCCGAAATGGAACGCGGGCGCCAATTGCAGGGAGGGATTGAAGCTGAAGAGACAATCCAACTTCCGCCCCGGGGTACCAAGCGCAGCGACAAACAGCAGAAACAGGAAGAGGAGATTATCCGCCGCGGGCAGGAACTTCGGGAAAACTACGATGACGAAACACGCACCAACGAATCACAGGAACGCACAGCCGATGCCGAAGACAAGAAGTGAACCTCGCGTCAACGGGACCGGCACCACCCGGAAGCTCAAGAGCGTTCGAGACGGCGACCGGGTGGAAATCCACGGTGAGGTTTTCCGTGTCAGTTCCGTCCAGCCAGAGGAGGGAACCCGGAACATCCGGCTGGAGTTAGAAGCCAACGACGGCGGCACTCTCACCTTGATCGGTGTTCCGCGCGCCCAGGTCCACGTGCCCGCCAACGTGTAGCCGGACTCAGGATCCCGCTCGGATTATGCCCCTGCAGGAAAGCCCTGATCGGCGTCATCCCACCAGCCCTCCCAGGCGCTGGAGGACAGGCGCTCAAAAGCGAAGGCGGCAGTAGGCGTCGTTTCTTCAGGGGAATCGCCCGACGACCCGCTGTGGCTACTGCTGGCGTCGAGGAAAAAGTTAAGTGTCTTCAAGAGCATCATGGTGGTGTCCTTTCAGTGGTTTCTTGGACTTCTTTGTCCAGGTGAAACCAGCGTAGGTGGCCATTGTTTCCTCTCATCGACGCAATGTTTCAGCTATGTACCACTTATCTAACATGGGCATTCCGGGCCTTGCTTCTGAAACAAGCAGGGCGTGACAAAAGCGAGCCCCTGCCGTGACCGGGCAGGGGCTCGCTTGCTTTGGGGGCGGTCCTCCCGCGGAGCTTAGGGCATCCGCAGGAGGACCACGTCATTAGGCGTATGGCAGAACGAGTTCCGCGTAGCGCTGCTTCATGGTTTCCAGGACGGTATCGCCATCGGCATCCCAGATTTCCTGATTGAAGATCTCAACCTCGATATCGCCCTTATATCCGGCGTCGCGCACCCAGGTGCCGATGGTCGCGAAGTCAATGACGCCGTCGCCCATCATTCCGCGGGACAGCAGCGCGTCCGAAGCGATCGGCAGGTTGAAATCGCATACCTGGTAGGAGGCAATGCGGTTATGGCGTCCGGCCCGTTCGATCTGGGCCTTCAGTTCGGGATCCCACCAGACGTGGAACGTATCGACGGCCACACCCACTGCCTTCGCGTCGTAAGGCGCGGCAAGGTCCAAGGCCTGGCCAAGGGTGGAGATGAGGGCGCGGTCTGCGGCGTACATCGGGTGCAGCGGTTCCAGCACCAGTCGCACACCGTTCTCAGAAGCGAACGGGACGAGTTCCTCGAGCCTGTCAGCCACGCGCTGGCGTGCCGCGACGACGTCCTTCTCGCCAGGAGCGAGCCCGCCGACCACCAGGAACAGCTCCTGCGTATCCAGCGCTACTGCTTCGCGGACGGCATTGAAGTTGTCGGCCAGGGCCGCAGCCTGACCTTCGGCATCAGGCGCTGTGAGGAAGCCGCCGCGGCACAGGGACGAAACACGGAGGCCGGCGTCCTTGATGAGCTTGGCCGCCTTGTCCAGTCCGGCTTCCGCTACGCGATCACGCCAAGGGCCGATTGCGGGGATGCCCGCGCGCGCACAACCGTCCACAGCTTCGGCAAGAGTCCACTTTTTGGTCGTGGCGCTGTTCAGCGAGAGTCTGGAAAAGTCGCTCATGCGCCCACTCCGTTGATCCGCAGGTAGTCGGACATCCGGAATGCCGCCAATGACGGGTCCTTCAGCAAGCCGGCCTGATCGGCAAGTTCGAAGGTCTTGGCAAGGTGCAGGACGGATCGTCCCGAGTGCAACCCCCCGACCATCTGGAACCCGGGCTGTTTGCCGTTGAGCCAGGACATGAAGGCGATACCGGTCTTGTAGTAGAACGTGGGTGCGCTGAAGATGTGCTTTCCGAGCTCACGGGTGGAGTCAAGGATCGCGCGCCCTTCTGCACCTTGGCCGGCGTCGTACTTCTGCAAGGCAACCGAAGCGGCAGGGTAAATGGCGGCAAAGATGCCCAGCAGGGCGTCTGAGTGGTGGGTGTCGTCGCCGTCGATCAGCTCCGGGTAATTGAAGTCGTCGCCTGTGTAGAGGCGCACGCCTTCCGGAAGGTTGGCACGGAGGGCGACTTCATGGGAAGCGTCCAGAAGCGAGACTTTCACGCCGTCGACCTTGTCCGCGTGCTCGCGGATGAGGCTAAGGAACGTTTCGGTGGCCACAGAGACGTCGTCGGAGCCCCAGTAGCCGGCCAGTGCGGGATCGAACATCGTGCCCAGCCAGTGCAGAATGACGGGCTGGTCAACTTCCTGCAGGAGCGTCGAGTAGACGTGAAGGTAGTCGTCGGCGCCGCTGGCCACCTTTGCCAAGGCACGGGAGGCCATGAGGATGACCTTGGGGCCGGCCTCGCTGACCACGGCGATCTGCTCGCGGTAGGCATCGATAACTGCCTGAATGCCGGCAGCGCCCTCAGGGAGTGCAGCGATGTCCAGCTGGTCGGTGCCTGCGCCGCAGGAGACGAGATCGCGGACGGACTTGCCTGCTGTCGCGGCGTTGCCTGCGGAAACTACAGAAGCGGCCTCGGCGCCGGTTCGCTTGATGAGCTGCTGCGTGGCTGCCCAGTCCAGGCCCATGCCGCGCTGCGCGGTGTCCATGGCGTCAGCGACGCCCAGTCCGTAGGACCAGAGTTCGTGCCGGTACGCCAGCGTGGCATCCCAGTCGAGCTGCGCCGGGGCGCCGGGAGTGTTATCAGCCGCGACCTCCGGGATGACGTGGGCTGCGGCATAGGCGCGGCGGGCCGTCAGTGGAGCGCTCGGCTTGACCCAAGCAGTGGCGGGCTGGAGGCGGTACTCGCGTGTGCCGCCGTCGTCGGTAGGAAGAATGAGTGACGTCATTAGAGGGTGATCTCCGGGATGTCGATGGTGCGGCGCTCTGCCGAGGACTGCAGGCCAAGCTCGGCAAGCTGCACGCCGCGGGCGGCGGAGAGCAGGCCGAAGCGGTGCTCGCGGCCAGCGACCACGTCGCGCAGGAATTCTTCCCACTGCAGCTTGAAGCCGTTGTCGAGCTCAGCATTGGCCGGAACTTCCTGCCACTGGCTGCGGAAGGACTCGGTGACGGGCAGGTCCGGGTTCCAGACAGGCTTGGGAGTGTGGGCGCGCTGCTGTGCAACGCACTTGTTCAAACCGGCGACGGCGGAACCGTGCGTGCCGTCGATCTGGAACTCAACCAGTTCGTCGCGGTAGACGCGGACGGCCCAGGAGGAGTTGATCTGGCCGATGACGTCGTCGCCGCCCGGGGTTTCAAGTTCGAAGATGCCGTAGGAAGCGTCGTCAGCGGTGGCCTTGTATTCCTTGCCGGCTTCGTCCCAGCGTGCGGGGATGTGCGTGGCTGTCTTGGCGTTGACGCTCTTGACCTTGCCGATAATGCCTTCGAGCACGTAGTTCCAGTGGCAGAACATGTCCGTGGTCATTCCGCCGCCATCTTCCTTGCGGTAGTTCCAGGACGGACGCTGTGCAGCTTGGACGTCGCCTTCGAAAACCCAGTAGCCGAATTCGCCACGAATGGAGAGGATGCGGCCGAAGAAGCCTTCGTCCACCAGACGGCGGAGCTTGACCAGACCGGGGAGGTACAGCTTGTCATGCACGACGCCAGCAGTGACGCCGGATTCCTTGCCGATCTGTGCGAGCTCGATTGCTTCTTCGAGAGTCTCAGCCGTGGGCTTTTCGGTGAAGATGTGCTTGCCGGCGCGCATGGCCTTCTTCAAGGTGGCGGCGCGAAGGCTGGTCATGGAGGCGTCAAACACGATGTCCACGGTGGGATCGGCGATGACGGCGTCCAGGTCGGTGGACCATTCGGAGACCTTGTGGAGTTCGGCGAGTTCGCGGATTTTGGCTTCGTTGCGGCCAACGAGGATCGGTTCGACCTGCACCTTGGTGCCGTCTTCGAGCGTGAAGCCACCGGCGTCGCGGATGGGGAGGATGGACCGCAGCAAGTGCTGGCGGTAACCCATGCGGCCGGTGATGCCGTTCATGGCGATGCGGATCGTCTTTGTTTCGTAGCCCATGTTTTCTCCAGGTCCTTGTGTGCCGGCCGCTGTGCGTTGCCGGTGTTTGCAATTCGAAGTGTGGGAAAGCGCATTCCCATTGCTTCGATCATGCACCATGCTGGGATGGGTTGGCAAGCGCTTTCCCAAAAATGGGTGAAGACTGCCATAATTTCTTTAGCGCCAGTCTCGAAGGCTTGCAGAAAAGGAGGGCCTCGTGGCCGCCAGCACACTAAGTGAAGTCGCCCGTTTGGCAGGGGTCTCCCTGGCCACAGCGTCCCGTGTCCTCAACGGTTCCACCCGTAAGCCCGCGGAGGATATTGCGGAGCGCGTCCGGGAGGCTGCGGAAAAGCTCGGCTACGTCCCCAATGCCCAAGCCCAGGCGCTCGCAAAGTCCAGCTCAGGGCTCATCGGCTTGATTGTCCACGACATCGCCGACCCCTACTTTTCCGCCATTGCCCGCGGCGTCCAGGAGGCGGCCCGCCAACAGAACCGTATGGTGCTGTTGGCCAGCACGTCCGGCGCCCCTTCGGATGAGCGTGAAGCCGTGGCGGCCTTCGCTGCCCGTCGCGCAGATTCAATTGTCATTGCGGGTTCACGCTCGGCACGGCCCGAGGACGAGCAAAGCAACCTGGAGCTCGCTGCCGAGTTGGACCGCTATTGCCGTAATGGCGGGCATGTCGGCGTAGTGGGCCACCCGATCGTGGGCTCCACTGCCGAGGAGGGCTACCACGTAGTTGAGGTGCCCAACGAGGACCTCGCCGCGGAGCTTGCTGACGAGTTGGCTGCCTCCCATGAGGGCGCCTTCGTCATTGTTGGCGGCCCTGAGGGACTCTTTACCTCCGATGACCGGATCCGCGGCTTCCAGCGCGGACTCGCCGACGCCGGTCGGCCCAGCGCTGAGGTCATCCGCACAGGCTTCAACCGTGCGGGAGGATACGATGCCGGGCTGGCGCTGGCCCAACGAATCAAGGCCTCCGGCGAGCGCCCCTGCATCTTCGCGGTGAACGACGTCATGGCCATCGGTGTGACCGCCGCACTGCGCTCAGAGGGCGTGTGGATTCCGCGTGACGCTAACATCGCCGGTTTTGACGACATCGAAACCCTGCGGGACTTCCGTCCCGCCTTGTCCACGGTGTATCTGCCGCTGGAGGACATTGGGAGGCTAGCGGCTGGCGACCCGGACGACGGTCCTGTGGTTGGCTCCGTCAAGCTCCGCCGTAGCACGGAGCTTCCGGTGGAGAGTCAGGCGGGTTAGTTGGTGCACCCGCCCGGGCCTAAGCGGTGGCTCTGGTTAGCTGACCGCGTCCGACGATTACACATTTGTGGCGATAACGCTATGAATATGCAATCGACGCAAATGCAAGCTGATTACATATTCATAGCGATACCGCTAGGATTATGAAATGGCATTGAGTATCCCCGAGCTGGCGAAGCGCCTTAACGTCAACGAGAGCCGAGCACGGCAGCTCGTCCAATCCGGACGCATTCGGGGCCAACGGGTCGGCGGACGCTGGATCGTTGACGAAGCCGACGCTGTCCAGTACCGGCCTGGTAAGCCTGCTGGCCGGCCCCTGTCCGAACGGAGTGCCTGGCAACTCATATCCTGCTTCCGGGAAGACAGCTCGCGGCCCTCTCTCCTCGATGACTTCGAACCCTCGCCGGTCGAGAAGCATCGCCTGAAAGAGCGCATCAACCGGCTGCAGGACTCCTCGGACTTACTCAAGCTTCTCGCAGCATGGCTGCCCAATCGCGCCGAAAAATTCGAGTTCTCTTCCAGCCCGGACGACATCGCCGAGCTTCGGGGGGACAAGCGAATCCACCTTTCCGGAGTCTCTCACCCGCGTTCTGGGCTGCTGGCCACCTCAGAGGTTGAAGCCTACGTGCGACGCGACGAACTCAAGGCCGTCATCAAGGACTGGTTCCTGGTTGAGCCATTCCCCGGCAAGAGGCCGAATGTAATCCTCCGGGCCGCCGAGCAAGTCCCCGACGAACTTCCCCCACTAGTGGTGGCGGCAGACCTGGCCGAACGGCCCGGTGTTCGTGAACAACAAGCCGCACGCGAAATCCTCAGGAGCGTCCATGCCGATTGAACTTCCCGCAATGTTCATCGAACAGCAGGAAGCGTCGCCCGGCCCGCGATCCTCGGCAGCCTCATCGGCAAAGCGGGAGCGCTGACCATCATCAATGACCCCCTACGGCAACGACACATCGATGACTTCCTTACCTTGGCCTCTGTTGTCCGAGCCTCTGACCTTCGTAACGCCACCTACAAGCGCGCTGAACGGGACCATCTCGCAAACATGCTTGGTCGCCTTGCCAATGAACCGGAGCTCATGGAACTAGTGCCGGAAGGTGCCGAGGGCGTGGAACGTCTGCGAATCTCGCTGAACTAGGTGTTGACGGACGGCGGGATTAGCCGGTCCGCGATAACGCTCACGAACGGCATTTTGAAGCGGCGCTAGTCTTCCCCGAGAGTGATGGTGTGCAGGAATGCTGCGTCGTTGAGCACATTGTCCGGCAGGTCATCCTCAACGAACTCCAACATGATGTCCATGTCCTTGCCGTTTCCCCGCAGTGCGTCGGACACTGTCTGCCACAACAGCTTCCTGTTCCGGAGCGGGAACCGTTCGGCCTGAGGGCCCCAGGAAAAGCAGTGGACCCCAACGACGTGAGGCAACACCCGGTGCAGCGAGTCAAGCGCTTGTTGGTCGGAAAGCCCTACGGCGGGCTGCCAGTAAGTGCCGACGTTGGCGTGGTTTACGCGCCGCAGGAGCTCAATTGTCGTTTCGGGGGAGTCGGTGAGGGTGTTGCCGTGATACTCGAAGGCGATGGCTATTCCTCGCTCTGCCGCCAAGTCTGCCACCCGTTGCGTGTCCTTGACGACAGCATCCCAATGACTGTCTTGGGCGTCTGCCGAACCAAGCTCCCCAGCCCAGATGCGTATTCGAGGTGCGCCTAAGGTGGACGCCAGCTCCAATGTCGGGCCGAAATCGCCGAAGTCGCCGGCGCGGTAGTAGGAGCCAAGCGAAAGGACCGTGAGGCCAGCAGCTTCCGTTGCTTCCTTGGCATGGGCAGCGGATGCAGCGTCACTGACGTGGATATCCGTACCCCACTCGATGCCAGCCAGGCCTGCGTCCGAAGAAATACGGACGACGTCGTCGATCCCTGACTTTCTGAGCGTGACGGAACAAATGCCGGGCGTGAGGTCCGCCAACGTAGTGAGGTCGATCATTGGTTCAGGATAGCTGGAATGCGCTTACCGTGTAAGTCCAAACCCTTCCCTCAGAGCCTTGCTGGCGMCGCTTCCCCACCGCTCTCGGTTTGTCTTACTCATGCAACCCGGCCTACTATGGTCTCGGTAGCGGTTCCTGAAATAATGGATTGCGCGCCACTTCGAAGAGCCCACGCCATGTGCGTGGGTTCTTGCGTTAAGAGCATGATGGGGGAGTCAGTAGTGCTGATTGCATATCTCGATGAGTTCGGACATGTAGGGCCCTATGTGAGCAGGGATCATGCCCGCCACAACACCCATCCGGTTTTCGGGTAGCAGTTAGTTCGATTTACTCAGGGCCCTGCCCATGATCGCCTGGGTAAGTGCATCGATGACTTCGGCGTTGGCGAGGGGGTTGCGGATCAACGTGAAGTCGACGTCTCCCACGGGCGGGAGGTCGAAACGCTGGGTGATGACTTTGAGGTCCTCGGGAACCAGGGATGCGGGCATCACGGCAACGCCAATACCCGCCCGGACTGCGGCCAGCACACCGCTGATCTGCTTGGTGCTGCACGTGATGCGCCATGTGCGGCCCGCCGCTTCCAAAGCGTCGATGGCCAACTTCCGGCTCAGGCTTGGCGCGGGATAGGCAATCAGGGGCACGGGCGCCCCGGGTTCCAGAACTGTTTGCTCAACGCCGACCCACGCGAAGTTGTCATGCCGCACAACCGTGCCTTCCTTGGCGCCCGCCACCCACTTCACGAACACGAGGTCCAGCTGGCCGGCGTTAAGGCGCTTGTAGAGTTGGTCACTTTGACTGACAGTCAATTCTAGGTTGATCTGTGGATACAGTTGGCGGAATTCGCGCAGGATACGGGGAAGGCCCGTGATGGCGAGGTCGTCGGCAGTGCCAAACCGGAGGCGGCCCCGCATTGCAGAACCGGAAAAATATCGTGCTGCGGAATCGTGGGCTGCAAGGATGCTGCGGGCAAACCCGGCCATGGCATCGCCATTGTCCGTCAGTCGGACTTCACGGGTGTCGCGGGCCACGAGGACCCGCTTGGCGGCGGTTTCGAGCTTGCGGACGTGCTGGCTCACCGTTGGCTGGGCTAGCCCCAATCTTTCGGCCGCCTTGGTGAAACTCAGCGTTTCGGCGACGGCCAGGAAGGAGCGGAGCTGGACAGGTTCAAACACGAAACTCCTCAAGCGCTGGGTCGAATTACTGCGGAAGTGCGGGAGCCTCATTGCAATCCGCAATGCTAGTTATAGACGTAATACGCTTCCATAATTGCTGCTGGCAACCATAGCGTTAAAGCCATCCCACCGAAACTCTCGATCCGAGGACTACCTTTGGCACCCCCACCGCCTTCAGCGGCAAACGTCAGCCAGCCCGTCATCGATTCCCTGTCCGCGCCGCAGACGCCGGACACCGTCACCCAGCCACTCGCCGTCGTAAGCGAAAAGCTGCCCTGGCGGCACACATTTATCTCCCTGAAGGTACCCAACTTCAGGATCTTCGCAATAGGCCACTTCATTGCCGTGATTGCGATCTGGATGCAACGCATCGCCCAGGACTGGATGGTGCTCCAGCTCTCCGGGTCCGTCACCGCCGTCGGAATTACCGTGGCGCTGCAGTTCATGCCTTCGTTGTTCCTTGGCCCGTGGGGCGGCATGATGGCCGACCGCTTCGCCAAACGAAAGATCCTCATCATCTGCCAGTCCGCGGCAGCGGTGCTGGCTGCGACATTGGCGGCGCTTTCCCTCAGCCAGCGCGTAGAAGTCTGGCACGTCTACACAATCGCCCTGGTCCTGGGCTTTGTGACCGTCCTGGACCAGCCGGCGCGGCAGGTGTTCGTCAATGAACTCGTGGGTCCCAAGTACCTGCGCAACGCCATCAGCGTCAACTCAACAACCTTCCAGCTCGGTGGCCTGATCGGTCCGGCACTCGCGGGATGGCTGCTCACTGCTGTGGGCGCTGGTTGGGCATTCGCGGCCAATGCCGTGGCATGCTGCTCGACCGTGACCATGCTCCTGATCCTCCGCAAAGACCAGCTGCACCTTAGCCGACCGACACCGCGCAAGAAGGGCATGCTGCGCGAAGGCCTCCAGTACGCACTCAGCAAACCCACCATCTACTGGCCATGGTTGATGGCCGGGTTCGTGGCCGTATTCGCGATGAGCCTCCCGGTGCTGCTGGCCGCCTTTGCGGACCACGTGTACGACGCCGGGGCCGGAGGCTACGGTCTGCTGAACGCCATGGTTGCGCTCGGTGCACTGACGGGCGCTGTGACATCCACCCGACGTCGTCAGCTTCGGTTGCGGTCAGTGGTGCTCTCGGCGGGCTTGTACGGCTTGATGCTCTGCCTTTCGTCCGTGATGCCCTCCATGGTCTGGTTCAGCGTCTCCATGGTCCTGGCAGGATTCTGGTGCCTCATGTTCCTCACAGCGGCAAACCAGATGGTGCAGACCAGTTCCAATATGAGCATTCGTGGCCGGGTGATGAGCCTCTACTTGGTGGTACTCATTGGCGGCCAGGCAATTGGCGGTCCCGTGATGGGCTGGCTCGCCGAGCACCTTGGTCCGCATCTGGCCATCCTGGTGGCTGGCGGTGTGCCGGCAACGGCGGCTGCTGTTGTCGCCGTCGTGCTGGCCCGGAAGGCCTCCCTGCATATCAAGGTGGACTTGCGGGACAGGCGTGTGCTCCGGATTGTGGACCGGACACAGACTGCATAGCGGACGCAAGCGGCATAAGCGCACGCAAACAAAAAGGCAGTGCCTGCGGTGAAGCCGCATGCACTGCCTTTTTCGTGGGCCTCTAGGCTACGGGCGCTTGGACCGCAGCCGGCAGGTGGGGGTACTCCGCCGAGCGTCCCTGGAACTCGAGCACATCCGGGTTCCGGATGACGCCGTCGCGAATCTCGATCGCGCGGGAGATCGTCTCATTGGCGTCCCATGCGTCAGGACCCGCGGCCACTGTCTCCAGGAATGGCAACAAAGCCTCGCTGATCTCCCAGCTGGCCGAGTTCCACAGGTATGAAGGGCTGTGATCAACGGCGTAGTAGTTCACATGCCCGCCCACCCGGAACATGGGCTCATCGAATGTTGTGGACCTCGCCCAGCTGAATCCCATGCCGGGATCGCAGGACACGTCCACGATCAGGCTGTCCGGCCGGAAATCGGCCAGGTCCTCGGTCCGCAGGTACGTCAGCGGCGAGTTTGGGTCCTGCAAGGTGCAGTTGACCACAATGTCCGCAGCAGCAAGGAACGGGGCCAGTGGCTTGCGACCACCATCTGTGATGACTTCGCTCAGGAACGGTGCATTGTTGTCGTGGTCGAACTGCACGATCCGCACTGAGTGAATCGGGGATCCAACCGCGGCGACACCGCGGTTGGTCAGCACCTGGACATCATGGACGCCGTGAGCGTTCAACGCTGTCACGGCGCCTCGGGCAGTGGCGCCGAAACCAATGACCACTGCCGTCAGGCGGCGGCCGTAATCACCCGTCGAGCCGGTCAAAGCCAACGCATGCAGCACCGAGCAATATCCGGCAAGCTCGTTGTTTTTGTGGAAGACATGAAGTCCGAAACCGCCATCGGCAGCCCAGTGGTTCATGGCTTCAAACGCGATCAGCGTTAGTTTTTTATCGATCGCGAGCTGGGTGATGGCCTCGTCCTGGACGCAGTGCGGCCAACCCCAGAGGGTCTGCCCGTCACGGAGTTCAGCAAGATCCTCGGCCTGCGGCTTGGGCAGCAGAATGACGTCGTTCTGGGCGATGAGCTCTCGCCGTGTGCCCAGTCCGCCGACAAGTCCGGCGAGTTTGCTGTCCGAAACACCAAAGCGTTCGCCATAGCCATATTCAAGGTGCAGCCGTTGGCGCAGTTCCGGAGTGATGCGCTCAAGATGTTCCGGGTGGATCGGTAGCCGTTGCTCGTTGGGCTTCAGCGAAGAACCCAGGACGCCAATGCTTAGCGGACTTTGCGCCCCAATCACTTTTTATTGCCGGTTGCGGGTTTCGCGGCCGCAGTGTCGGGCGAGTCGGCAGCCCGTTTGTCAGCGCGCTTTTCCTTGATGGATTTACTGGACTTCTTCGATGCAGCTTGGCGCGGTGATTTGTCGCCCATGATCGCTCCCTAGAGCGGAGCCGAAATGGCTCCTGACTCCTGACGATACACCCAGCACCTGAGCCGCTGTGTATCGGGCTGACTCACTGCACAGGCTCGACGGCGGGCCGACCATGGGTCACACGGTGGCTGACGCGATCCGCGGTGTCGTCAACGCGGACGAAGTGCTCCACAGGCTCCATGTAGAACCGGGCGCTGTTGATGACGCCCTCTTCCACGCCGAAAATGATGACGCCCGTGAGCTCATGCGGCGTGCCATCCCGCCACGCGCCCTGCATGTGCAGCTCGGTCCAAGCCTGGTTGCCGGACACACTGTGGGACACCATTCGAACCTTGATGTCCGGCACTCCTGTGAAGAGTTGCTCCCAGTTGCTACGGATAGCGTCCCTTCCCGTAAAGCCCCTGGTGGGGTGGGCAGGCGTCTCATTGACATAGCCAGGCGCGAAGCATTCGGCCAAGGCTTCGAGATCGTGCTTGTTCGTGGCTTCCAGCAGGCGGTGGATGACGGCGAGCGGAGCCGCCTCAGCATCGTCGGTGAGAGTCATTGGAGGACCTCCCGGATAGGTGGATGTATCTACGAGTTTAGGCTCGGGGACGGCCGGGGTCGACGGGTGCGGGGGCTTATCTGGTGAGTGCCGCCGTCGTAATTCCCAACAAGATGACCCCCTGCCCGAAGGCAAGGGGTCATGATGGAGCGGGCGACGGGAATCGAACCCGCGTATCGAGCTTGGGAAGCTAGCGCTCTACCATTGAGCTACGCCCGCGTCGCTGTCGGCTATTCGCCGGAGCGAGTCCTAGCTTAGCGCAGTTAGGGCGGTCCTCATGACAGGCGCGCAACCATGTCTACTTGAAGAGCTTCAGGCCGTTCCAACCGGATCCAACCTGCGCGTAGGTAGTCCAGGAACCCCTGCCGAGGCCGTAATTGTAGAGGTTGCCATCAGCAGTTTGGGCAGTGATGCCTCGAGTGCCCGCACCGGTCAGCCCGAAGCTCGGGAGGAGCGTACGCATGTACTGCCAACCTGTGCCCACGGTGGTAGCCGGGCCAAAGAAACCAGCCCAGCCGTCTCCCCGATAGTTGATCAAAGATCCGGAAGCTGTCCTCGCCAGGATGTCGTTGGCGCCGTCGCCCTCCCAGTCGGCCATGGTCAGTTCCATGCCGTTCCAGCCCTTGCCGATGACCTGCGGAGCGCTCAACGCACCGCCGAAGGTGTTGGGGTAGTAGCGCAGCACACCATCCGGAAAATACCCGACGACGCCGGGCCGGGGGTGCGCGTGCGTCCACTTGCCCACGGTAATGGTCATGCGATCCCAGCCGCCATTGCCCACGACAACCTGGCCAGCGAAGCCGCCGTCGGGAAGGCCGCGGTAAACGCCCAGGACGCCGTTGTTCCACTGCGCAAGGATGTCGTACACGCCATCAATGTCCCAGTCCACCACGAAGCCCTGCTTCAAACCCGTCCATCCCGAACCGATCTGGACTGGCGCCCCATACCCGCCTGCCGCCGTCGCGGGGTAACGCAGCATCCGGCCTGAAGAGTCGGCAGCTACGAGGTCGGCGCCGGACTTGATGCTGGCGGCGGCTGCCGGGTTTCCAGCGAAGTAGTGCTCCAGCGTCGGGAATCCGCGACGGTTCATGTCAGTGGCCAGCGCTACGCCAACGTACCGCAGATGCCACGGCTCATAGCTGTACCCGGTGGTGCCCGTGTAGCCGTTGGGGTACCGGACGATGAAGCCGTATTTGTGTGCGTTCGCTGCCACCCATTTGCCAGCCGCCGTGTCTCCGAAGCAGGTGCTTAGGCCACAGGAACCAGCAGCATTGCCGATGTCCATGGCGAGGCCCGTCTGGTGTTCGCTGTACCCGGGACGTGCCGAGATGGTGTCCGCAATCTCCTCGCCGTAAATATCCTTGTAGTAGGCGTACACCTCCTGCTGCTGGGCATACGAACGGTAGCCGCTCACGATCGACAGGCCGCCGGTACCAGCATCGGCTGCTCCCTGGAACAAACCATTTAGCCATGCGGCGGCCTCTGCCCGCATGTACTGGCCGGAGCCACGGGCATTGATGAGGTCGTTCGGGGCGTAGCTGACTGGATTCAGCGGCCTGGATTTATTGACCAGGACAGAGAAGCTTGCAGGGTTACCGATGGGGTCCAGGCTTGGCAGGGGATTCACAGTGGTGGGCACTGCCACTTTGTTCGCGACTGTGGATGCCACCGTAGATGCCGCCGCCGAGGGTGCCATTGTTGGAAGTGCCGACGCAGGCGCCGCGGTCATGACTCCGCCAGCCACCGCCATGGCGAGGAATGCCGCGCAGGCGGCCAGCCGTCGTCGTGCATTGCCATGGACAAACGGATGTTTCAGTACTCGCATTACGCCCCCAATTTGGTTTTTGCCAGCCGCACGAACTCTACCCGGCGCGGGGTTATGTGTCAGCTGTGTCTCAGATCCGTCGCCAGGTAACCATTCGGTCAAGGCTCGTTTGTCCTGTGTCGTCGGGAAGCGCGGCTGACTATTCTGAAGGTGTTAGCTGCAGTGTATGGGGAACCGGGCTACGACATTCGAACCGTACGCCGAAAGAGGTTTCCGTGGCATTTGCAGCTTATGAAGTGGTGATCAGCAGGGATGCCATGACCGTTTATGGATTCCTGATGGACGGCATGAACAACTCCCTCTGGCGCTCGGGCGTGCGCAGCATTTCGCTTCGATCCGGTGTTCGCGGCCAGAAGGGCGCGGTCTACCAGCAGACGCTTACTGGCCCGGGAGGACGGCCCATCGCGGCTGACTTCCAGATCACCGAGGCCCGGCCTGGCGCAGAAGTGCGCTTCGCAGTGGTGGCCGGACCCGCCCGGCCCACGGGCGGCTACTACCTCAGCACCGAGGGCAAGACCACGCGGCTCAGGTTCGCCCTGGAGTACCACCCCAAGGGCTTGCAAAAACTCATGAACGGCATGATCCAGAAAACCATGGAAACTGAAGTTGCCCAGTTGGAGCAGCTCAAGACCGTCATTGAGTCCGACTCGGTGGTCTGACTACTGGACGATTCCCTACTGGGCGAGCTTGAAGCCGCTCCAGCCGCCGCCGACGGTGACCGGCGTCGTCAGTCCGCCCGAGGTGAGGTCCCAATACTCCAGTACTCCATTGGTGCCCAGGCCAGCGACGCCTGTGGTGTTGGCGCCGGTCACTCCTTGAAGTGAACGCAAACCGGTGTAGTCGGTCCAAGCCGCACCCACCACGGGCCTGGCCTCCTGCTTCGGGATGGCCAGCCCGCTGCCGCGGTACAGCCTCAGGTAACCGTTGGGCTCGACTGTGAGAAGATCCTGGAAACCATCGGCGTTGTAGTCCACCATGCTGAGCCGGACGGCCTTGTTGCCTGTTCCGATGGCCGCCTGGGTGCGTATGTATGTCATACCGGAATTCTTGTAGAACCAGAGCCCGCCGGATGCATCCATGGCCACAATTTGCGGGAGGCGGTTGTTTGCACACCAATTACCCACGGCTATGTTGAGGGACTCCCATCCCTGGCCCAGGACTCCCGGCGATCCGAAGCCGCCTGACTGTCTGCCCGGGTACACCAGGAGCGCTCCATCCAGGCGTTGGGCGATGAGGTCAAAGACGCCGTCGCGGTCCCAATCCGATACGAACAACTCCTTGAGCCCGGTGAAACCGATTCCGATCTTGCGGGCCGTTCCGTACTTGGCGTTACCCAAGGACGGGTAGGAGTACACCGTTCCGTCCGGGCTGATGGATACGAGGTCTGCAGCGCTGCGGATGGCTGCCGCGCTCAGATTCACGGTAGGCGGCTGGTACTTGCCGCCCGGTTCGCATACACCCACAGGATCCGTGGGCGGCGTGACCGTCCCGCCGGGCCGCGTGGTGGTTCCGGCGGGCAACGTGGTGTAGCCGAAGAAGTTGACCACGCCCCACAGTGTGTAGCGGTTGGGGGTTGTTTGCCAGTTGCCGTCGGTATACGTGATCCCGATGCCCATCACATTGAAACGGGGATCACGCAGCAGGGCGTCGTGACCGGGGGAGCCCTTCCACCATTCCACCAGTTGGGCAGCGTCACGATCCCATCGGACGGCAATGACCTCACCAGCGCCGTTGTTCGGGTTGAGCGCCCGCGGATCCGTCCAAAAGTTCGCCCGGTGCTGGATCACTTCACGGCTGGCGATGCTGTTCGACCATTCCTGCGCCATGCTCGCCACCGTGGCGTGATACTTCACCGGGGCCAGGCCCAGAGAAGCGCGGTAGCTGTTGATCGCGTTGAACACGGTCAGGATGGCCGCGGTGTTGTCGTCGGGGAGAAGCGCGAGGGCACCGTTGTCCGGATTCGCATCGCTGCTCGGGGTCTTGCCGGGGAAGGGCGTGGGGGCTGGCGTTGGTGTGACCGGCGTTGACGATGGAGTGGGCGTGGGTGTGACAGGCGTTGGTGACGGCGCGGGTGCCGTTTGTGACGGCGTCGGTGTTTGAGTTGGTGAGGGTGTTGGCGACGGCGTTTGAGTCGGTGGCGCTGTTGGCGTCGGTGACTCCGACGGGCCAGGTCCTACGGCAGGCGCTGTTGGCGTTGGAACGGAGGTGGGGGAAGCCGACGACGGTGCAGATGCGGCGGGAGGATTTGGGGCGGGTGGCTCGTTGGCCTCTGGATTCCCGGAGGGAGTGCCGTCCACGGAAGGATTATCCGGGCCCCATGAGGGCCCGATGTTCGGCACCGGAGGGGGCGCCTCAACAGTCGGATCTATCGCGATCGGTCTAGTCGGCGCACCATTTTCCGAACCGGGGCTGGTCCCCGAACCCGGCCCTGGCGAAGAGTCGACGCCCGCTCCTTCGCTGGGCGCGGGGGTCGCCCCCAAAGGGGCGGCGTCCGGCGTCGTACTGGTTTCAGGGACCGTGAGGCCGGAAGGAACACTGCCCGAAGAAGTAGTTCCGCCGCCCGGTACGGCGTCTGTCGCTGGCAGGATTTGGCTGGACGCGGCTACCAATATGGCCAGCGCGCCAGCCAGCACGATAGCCGCAGGCGCTGACAATTTCCCCACAATTACCCCGCGAATGCTCGTTGCCCCCAAGTACGGGCGCGGCTTTACATGTCCGGGAACTATAGTCCCATGGGGCGGCCCGGACAATGCATGGCCCGGACAAGGCATGGGGTATTTTTGATGCTGTGCTGATCTCTGACCGCGATATTCGTGCCGAAATAGACTCCCAACGGATTGTCCTTGAACCGTACGATCCCGCGATGGTTCAGCCGTCTTCCGTGGACGTGCGGATTGACCGGTTTTTCCGGCTCTTCGATAACCACAAATACGCCCACATCGATCCCGCCGAGGAGCAGCCCGAGCTGACCCGGCTGGTGGAGGTGGAAGGCAATGAGCCTTTCATCCTGCACCCGGGTGAATTCGTACTGGGCTCAACGTACGAGACAGTGAGCCTGCCCGACGACATCGCTGCCCGCCTCGAGGGTAAGTCGTCCCTCGGCCGGCTTGGTTTGTTGACGCACTCCACCGCGGGCTTCATCGATCCCGGCTTCTCAGGGCACGTCACGCTGGAGCTTTCCAACGTGGCGACGCTGCCTATCAAGTTGTGGCCGGGCATGAAGATCGGCCAGCTGTGCTTCTTCCGCCTGACATCCTCAGCGGAACATCCCTACGGTTCGGGTGAGTACGGTAACCGCTACCAGGGCCAGCGCGGACCCACCGCCAGCCGCAGCCACCAGAATTTCCACCGGACCGCCATCTAGCCGGAAATGGGCCGGGCCTCAGGCGCGAATCGTCAGGCCCAGAGCCTCAGGCGCTAACCATCCGGCGCTGACCCCTCAGGCGCTGACCCATCAGGCCGTGGCGCGCTCGGCCGCCCGCGGCGGTGTGCGGGGGCTCCTGCGGAGTGCCTTGACCACAGGCTCCACGAAGCGAGCGGCCAGCGGACCTGTGATGGCCATAATGAGGACATAAGCCGTAGCCAAGGCGGCGACTTCGTCCGGCACGGCTCCCGAAGCCACCGCCAGACCAGCAATGACGATCGAGAATTCACCACGCGCAATCAGGGCCGCTCCCGCACGGAAGCGGCCTGGCATTGCGATGCCCGCACGTTTGGCTGCCCAGAATCCTGTGAACATTTTGGTGGCAGTTGTCAGCAGGGCGAGCAGCAGTGCCCAGCCCAGGACCGGTGGGATGGACGTGGGGTCCGTGTTCAGGCCGAAGGCGACGAAGAAGATCGCGGCAAACAAGTCCCGGAGGGGCTCAAGGATGCGGGTCGCATTGTGGGCTGTGGCGCCGGAGATGGCGATGCCCAACATGAATGCACCCACTGCGGCTGAGACCTGGAGGGCAGAGGCGATACCGGCTACCAGAAGAGCCAGCCCGAGCACGTTCAGCAGAAACACTTCGGAGTTCTCGCTGTGAACGGCTTGGGAGACGCGGTGCCCATGCTTGAGCGCGATCATCAGAACAACTGTGACGACAGCCAGCGCGATGCCCACCGTCTGCAGCCCACCCAGGAACCCGACACCGGCCAGGATGGCAGTAAGAATGGGAAGGTAAATGGCCATGGCGAGGTCCTCGAAAACGAGGATGGAAAGCACCACGGGAGTTTCGCGGTTACCGATCCGGCCGAGGTCAGTGATGACCTTCGCGGCGATTCCTGAGGACGAGATATACGTAACGCCACCCATCACGATGGCACCCACAAGACCCCAGCCCAGAAGAACCGCTATTCCGGCGCCGGGGAGGAAATTCAGGACGAAGTCCAGGACACCGGCCTGCCATGAACGTCTGAGCCCGGTGACGAGTTCAGAGGCGGTGTATTCCAATCCGAGCATCAACAGCAGCAGGATGACGCCGATTTCGCCGGAAAGATGGGAAAACTCATGCATGCCATCCAATTTGACGAAGCCACCTGCACCGAAGGCCAAGCCACCCACCAGGTAAAGCGGAATGGGGGACATGCCGATCCGGCCCGCTAGTCGAGCAAGGAGACCGAGGCAGAAGACGACGGCCCCCAGTTCAACGAGGGCTAGTGCGAGCGGATCCATAGCGGGTCAGCCGTTGCGGAGGATATCGGCCGCCGAGTCGAGGCCTTCCTGGGTGCCAACCGCAACGAGCAAATCACCAGTGTGAAGTACGACGTCGGGTGCGGGCGACGGGACGACCTCGCCTTCACGCATAATCGCAACGATCGAAACGCCACTGCGGGTACGGATCTGGGCTTTGCCCATGGGCTGGTTCACGAATGGGGAATCAGGGGTGATGGAGAACTGGCGGGTTACGATGCCAGGTATCTCGCGGTGGGCTTCTGCCAGACGCATGGCGATGTGCTGCCCGCCCAGGAGGTTGCCCAGGGTGGCGGCTTCATCGGCTGTGAGGGGAATGGAAGCCTGGCAGGTGTCCGGGTCATCCCAGGTGGACACGAAGAGCTCTGTCTCGCCTTCGCGAAGCTCAACGACACCGATGCGACGGCCCGAGGCCGTGACGAAATCCTTACGGATCCCAAGGCCCGGGAGTTCAGTCTCATCCACGTTCATATCTCCACCCTAACTCTGTTGTACCGTCTGGTACGGCGTTCGTATTCAGCCGGTCTTATCTAGTTAACGTTCTGGTACCACGGCTATTTCCACCTTGGTGGGCGGCTTCACCGGCAGGATCACCAGAAGGCCGGCGAGCAGGACAACCATGATGCCGAGGATGCCCCATCGCTGGGCTCCACCTTCTTCAACAATTGGAGCGGCAATTGTGATGCACAGGGTGAAGAGGGTGGGAGCAAGGAAGCTGACAGCCCGGCCCGTGGTGGCGTAGAGCCCGAAGAGTTCTCCCGACTCGCCGTCGGGGGCGAGCCTGGCCAAATAGGCCCTTGACGAAGACTGGGCTGGCCCAACAAAAAGGCACAGCAGCAAGCCGAAGATCCAGAAAGTATTGGCGGCAGGCCAGCTGTTTCCAAAGAACACGTAGTTTCCGTTGCCAAGCACCAGGATGAAGGTGCCCGCGATCAGCAGACCCACCAAGGAAATCACGATGACTGCCTTTGGTCCGATCTTGTCGTCCAGGAAGCCGCCGATGATGGCACCAACGGCTGCGACGACGTTGCCGAAAATCGCGAAGAAGATCACTTCCTTGAGTTCGAAACCAAAGGTCCCGGCAGCGATCACCCCGCCGAACGTGAAGACAGCAGCAAGGCCGTCGCGGAAGATCGCGCTGGACAGCAGGAAGTAAATGGTGTGGGGACTGGTGCGATAGATGGCCACGATCCGCCGGAGCAGCAGCTTGTACGACGCGATGAAGCCCAGGGAAGCGGTGTCCTTCTTCACGGAAACTTCCGGAACGGCGAACAGCACGGGCAGGGCGAAGATGAAGAACCACAGAGCCGAAAAAATGGCCACAAGCCGGATGTTCAGTGATTCTTCAGTGGAAGCACCGAACCATTCGAAAGATGGCTGCACGAAGAGCTGCAGGACCAGCAACAGGGCCACGATCCCACCGAGGTATCCCATGCCCCAGCCAAAACCGCTGACCTTGCCGATGTTTTTGGGTGTGGAGATTTGGGCCAGCATGGCGTTGTAGTTCACGCCGGCGAACTCAAAGAAGATATTGGCAAGCGCGATCAGGCAGACACCAAGGAGAAGGAATCCCGGCTGCGGGAAGACAAAGAAGCACAGGGCCGTGAGGACGGCTGTGGCAGCCGTGTTGACTCCGAGCCAGAGCTTGCGCCGGCCGCCGCCATCCGAACGTTGGCCCGTCACCGGGGCCAGCAGCGCGATGGCCAGGCCCGCGACGGCCAACGCAGCACCAAGTGCGGCAGACGCGGCGTCCTCTCCACCGAAGGCAGAAGAGGTCAGGTACACCGTGAAGACGAATGTGGTCATGATCGCGTTAAAGGCAGCCGAGCCCCAGTCCCAGGACGCCCAAGCAAGGATTTGGCCCTTCTTGGAGGAAGCAGGTCCGGAGGCGAGCTCGGATGCTGGGTGGGAGGCTTCGGGAACTGCGGCCGCGTTCATAGCCTGAATGCTATCGGGCCTCGGACAGTGGCGGGCAGATGACAGACCGCTATGTGAATAACGCAGTGGGAATTCATTCGCAGGCCCCATCGGCTCCGGCCAAAAACTGTCCGGGCCCCTTGATAAACTGGTCCAACTGAACCCAACGTATGACCGCCTGCTCCAACTTTTGACAATTCGTTTCTGACTTTGCGGAGAAAACAGTGATCACAGTTCTCGCCACCACCTTTGTAGCGGCAACTGTGGCGCCCTTGATCTTCAGCAAACTTGGTCGGAACGCCTTCTATGTCCTGGCAGCGGTTCCTGCCGTGGCCTTCGTTTGGCTGGTCCTCCAGCACGGCCCCGTATATTCCGGCGGCGGTATAGAAGAAGTATTCCCCTGGGTTCCGAACCTGAAGCTTGACTTTGCGTTCAGGATGGACGCACTCGCCTGGGTCATGTCACTGCTCATCCTCGGCGTTGGCGCCCTGGTGTTGGTCTATTGCGCCCGGTACTTCAAGAACAAGGACCCTGGGCTCGGTGGGTTCGGCGCCCAGCTCCTGGCTTTTGCTGGTGCCATGTTCGGCCTGGTGACGTCCGACGACCTCCTGATGATGTTCATCTTCTGGGAGCTCACCACCGTCCTGTCATACTTGCTCATCGGCTATGCCCGGACCCGCCTGGCCGCGCGGCGTTCTGCCCTTCAGGCGCTGATGGTTACAACAGCCGGCGGGCTGGCGATGCTCGTGGGTCTCGTCATCCTTGGCCAAGCGGCAGGAACCTACCGGATCTCCTCCATCCTGGACCAAGCCGGGACGCTCGTTAACGGCACCACAAGTGGGATGGTGGGGGCCGCCGTCGTTCTCATCCTGGTGGGTGCAGTGACCAAATCGGCGCTGGTCCCTTTCCACTTCTGGCTTCCGGGTGCCATGGCGGCTCCAACTCCCGTGAGCGCCTACCTGCATGCCGCGGCCATGGTGAAGGCCGGTATATACATCGTCGCGCGGCTGGCGCCAGGTTTCGCGGAATCGCAATTGTGGCTGCCAATGGTCCTCGGCCTCGGCTTGGCCACGATGTTGGTTGGCGGATACAGGGCCCTCCGACAGACAGATATCAAGCTCATCCTGGCCTATGGAACGGTGAGCCAGCTCGGCTTCCTGACCATGGTGGTGGGCCTGGGCAGACCTGACGCCGCCCTTGCCGGGCTTGGGCTTCTGCTGGCCCATGGCTTGTTCAAAGCGGCACTGTTCCTGGTGGTCGGCGTCATCGACCACCAGTCGGGGACACGCGATATCCGGAAACTCTCCGGCGTCTTCCGCTCCTCACGAGCCCTCGGGGTAGTGGCCGCGATTGCGGCCGCCTCCATGGCGGGCGTGCCGCCGCTGGCGGGTTTCGTGGCCAAGGAGTCCGTGTTTGAAGCCTTCGTGCACTACGGCATGGGCCATGACGCACCTGCCTGGGGCATCTGGATTCTGATCGGGCTCGTGATCGGTTCAATCCTTACCTTCGCGTACAGCGCACGCTTCATGTGGGGTGCCTTTGCCACAAAGCCCGGTATAGAGCACACGCCCTTCAAAGCCATCAAGCCCGCCTTCCTGGCTGCGCCTGCCCTTCTGAGTTTCCTCACCATTGTTTACGGACTGTGGCCCGCGCCGGTGGATAGTTGGATCCAGCCTTACGCAGCGCTGTTCGCAGATGGGGAGGAAGCCGTCGACGCCGGGCACTTGGCTTTGTGGCATGGGCTCACGCCCGCTTTGGGACTGACCGCGATCACTTTTGTTGCCGGTGCCGCCATGTTCTACGGCCGCAACGTCGTTTCACGCGTGCAAGGCCTGGTTCCCGATTGGGTGGACGGCGACCGCGCCTACCAACATACGATTGGCGCTTTGGATGACGTCGCAGTGTGGGTCACGGGCCGCACCCAGCGTGGTTCACTGTATTTCTATCTGACGGTCATCCTCACGGTTGCCTTCGCAGTGCCCCTCGCAGCTCTGCTCCTGACCAACAAACCTTTGCCTGACGGCATCTATTTCATCGATCCAAACTCTCCGTTGCAGTTGATCGCGGGAGTGGGCATCGTGGTGGGCGCGCTGGCTGCTGTCCGCGCCAACAAGCGCTTCCTGGCGGTGCTCATGGTGTCTGTCACCGGTTACGGCATCGCGCTCATGTTTGCCTTGCAAGGAGCGCCTGACCTTGCACTGACCCAGATGCTGGTGGAGACCATCGTGCTGGTGGCCTTCGTTTTGGCCATGCGCAGCCTGCCCGCCGAACTACGGGACCGAACGGGTGGCCGCCTCCGGGTGATCCGCGTGATCGTAGGTGCCGCATTCGGCATCACCATGATCTTCGTTGCCATCTACGCCATGGGTGCCCGGGTGGCCACGCCTGTCTCCCTTGAATTCCCACGCCTGGCCTACGAAGGCGGCGGTGGCCTGAACGTGGTCAACGTGACCCTCGTGGACATCCGCGCGTGGGACACCTTCGGCGAAATTTCGGTCCTGGCCGTGGCCGCCACTGGCGTTGCCAGTCTGATCTTCGTGCGCAGCCGCGGCGATCGCATCAAAACCTCAGAGGCAGTACCGGAAGGTAGCGTGGGGCGGCGCACCGGCGTCGACCGCGACTCCCGCGACGGTGCCCGGCTGGCCGTGGCGAGGAAGTTCACGGACGTTACCCGCGATGCCTGGCTGGTAGCAGGCCGGACGCTGGCTCCTGAACGGAGGTCCATTATCTTCGAAGTGGTCACCCGGATGATCTTCCACTCGATGATCGTTTTTTCCATCTATCTACTCCTTGCGGGTCACAACTTGCCCGGCGGCGGCTTCGCAGGCGGTTTGACCGCAGGCCTCGCCCTCACCATCCGTTACCTCGCCGGAGGACGGTTCGAATTGAGCGAAGCAGCGACAGTGAGTGCAGGCACGCTGTTGGGGACAGGACTAGCGACGGCGGCAGCGTCCGGTTTCGTGCCGCTCCTCCTCGGCGGCCAGGTGTTCCAGAGCGCGATCATCGAGTTTTGGCTGCCCGTATTCGGAGACGTCAAGTTCGTAACGTCCACGATCTTCGACATCGGTGTCTACATCGTGGTGGTGGGACTGGCGCTCGACGTTCTACGCAGCCTGGGCGCTGAGATCGACGAACATTTTGAAGGGAAGGTGCCAAGGGCCGTAAAGACCCGAGCCGCCGCGTCTGAGTCCGCCGAAACGGCCGCCTCCGGGAAGGGCAACCCATGAGCATCAACCTGACCCTCCTGATCGTCATGGGCGTCCTGTATGCCTGCGGTATCTACCTGATTTTGGAGCGAAGCCTGACTCGCGTCCTGCTTGGCTTGATGCTGCTTGCCAACGCCACCAACCTGCTGATCCTCAGTACGGGAGGGTACGCCGGACTCGCTCCTTTGTTCAACAAGGAAACAGCCTCCAGTGAGTACAACGACCCCCTGCCACAGGCGCTCATCCTCACATCGATCGTCATTTCATTCGCCGTCACTGCCTTCATGCTCGGCATCATCTACCGGACTTGGGCCTTGGCACGGCAAGACGAGATCCAGGATGACATCGAAGATCGCCGCGTAGCCCGGACTCCCAGCTTCGACAAGGAAGACGACGCCATTGTCCCGCTGGAAACATCGGAGTTCGCGATCACTCCGGCCAGCCCCGAAGACCGCGCCCAGCCGGACGCGACCGAAAAGCCCAACACTGTAAGGACCAAGGAAGGAGGCAGCCCGTGAACCTCGCCAACCTGTCGCCACTGGCCGTCCTCCTTCCGATCCTCGGGGCGGCCCTCGCATTCGTGCTGATCCGGCATACGGCTGCGCAGCGGGTAGTCAGCATCGTGATCCTCAGCGCGACGCTCCTGCTCGAATGCCTGCTCCTGGCGTCCGTGTGGGAGGGAGGCACCACTTCCGTCACGCTCGGTGGATGGCTGCCGCCATGGGGCGTGGTGTTGGTGGTGGATCAGTTCTCCTCACTCATGCTCGTGGTTTCCACCGTTGTCAGCCTCGCGGTCCTGATCTACGCCACCGGCCAGGGCATGGCTGATGGCGACAAGGAAGCGCCGGTCTCGATCTTCCACCCCACTTATCTGATCCTGGTGGCGGGCGTATCCAACGCCTTCCTCACAGGTGACCTTTTCAACCTGTACGTGGGCTTCGAAATCCTGTTGACGGCCAGCTATGTGCTGATGACCCTTGGCGGGACGGGGCCGCGCATCCGTGCCGGCGTCACCTACGTGGTGGTCTCCGTGGTTTCGTCCGTCTTGTTCCTCATCGCTATCGCCATGATTTACGGAGCTACAGGGACCATCACTATGGCGGACCTCGCCATCAAGCTGGCCGAACTGGATCAAGGAACCCAGAATCTCCTGCACGTGATGCTGCTGGTGGCGTTTGGGATCAAGGCGGCCGTGTTCCCTCTGTCCTTCTGGCTTCCCGACTCCTATCCGACAGCCCCGGCTCCCGTCACAGCCGTCTTTGCTGGCTTGCTGACCAAGGTGGGTGTTTACGCCATGGTCCGCACCGAGACACTCCTCTTTCCCGGGGACACCCTCAACGTGCCCTTAATGGTGGTGGCGCTGCTAACCATGGTGGTGGGCATCCTGGGTGCCTTGGCACAGAGCGATATCAAACGTCTCTTGTCCTTCACCCTGGTCAGCCACATCGGCTACATGGTGTTCGGCTTGGCAATGTCGTCCGTCGCGGGGCTTGGCGCTGCCGTGTTCTACGTGGCGCACCACATCACAGTGCAGACCAGCCTGTTCCTGGTCACTGGCCTGGTTGAGCGCAGGGGCGGATCGTCGTCCATTGACCGCTTGGGTGGCCTGGCCAAACTCTCGCCACTCCTTGCCTTGCTGTTCTTCGTCCCTGCGATGAATCTTGCGGGCATCCCGCCATTCTCGGGTTTCCTGGGCAAGCTCGGGCTCCTCCAAGCGGGCGTGCAACTGGGTACGCCGCTGGCCATCGTTTTGGTGGTGGGCGGCGTCGTCACCAGCCTCCTGACGCTGTTGGCAATTGCCCGTGTTTGGAACAGGGCATTTTGGCGCAAGCCCGAGGACGCCGAGTACCCCGACCCCGTGCTTCAGACTCCAGGAAATGTTGGGGTGCTTCCCCGGACAATGGTGGGCTCCACGGCTGGCCTTGTGGCCTTCGGTGTTGCGCTCACAGTCTTTGCTGGCCCACTGTTTCACCTCGCAGACGGCTCGGCGGAAATCATGTTGGACCGCACTGCCTACATCCATTCAGTCCTGGGGGACTCCGCGGAGGTACCAGCAGTGGGTCAGTCAGGGGCTGCCAAATGAGCCGTAAACCGATCTCCTTCCGCACTGAACTGCCGCTGCTCGTATGGCTGGTCATCGTCTGGGGTGCCCTGTGGAGGGACTTCAGTCCGGGAAACCTGCTGTTCGGTGCGCTCATCGCCGTGCTCGTGGCCAAGTTCTTCTACCTTCCGCCAGTGGAGCTCGGGGGCAGGTTCAACGTGCTGCGTGCCATGTCATTCGCCCTGATGTTCCTGGGCAGAGTGGCGGCAGCGAGCTTCCTGGTCTTGTACCTGGCCGTAGTGAAGGGTCCAAAGGTGCGCAGCGCCGTCGTCGCTGTTCCGTTGCGCAGCCATTCTGACCTCATAGTCACGGCAACCGGGCACGTTATCTCGCTGATTCCGGGCTCGTTGGTGGTGGAAGTGGACCGCTCGACGTCCACGCTTTACCTGCACGCGCTCAACATTTATGAGGATGCTGATATCACTAAGATCCGCCAGGAAGTCCAGAACATCGAGGCCGCGCTGATCCGGATCATGGGAACGCGCGAGGAACTCCACGCACTCCAGGCTGAACCCGGTGCGGGCATGGAAGGGGCAACCCTGTGAAAGAACTTGTTCTGCTGGTAACGGCGGTGATCCTGAGTTTGGCTGCGGTGGGCGCGATCATCCGCATCGCCATCGGCCCGTCCTTGTTGGACCGAGTCTTGGCATCGGACGTCCTGCTGGCCATTCTTGGCGCAGCGCTTGCCATCGACATGGCGATGAACCGGCACCYGAATAACTTGGTGTTGCTCGTGGCTCTCGCGGTGATCGGCTTCGTAGGCTCGGTAACATTTGCCCGATTTGTAGCGGATCGGAGGGATCACAGCAATGAGTCCTGAAGCGACCGGCGTGGATGCAGTCATTGATGCGGTGACGGCCGTGTTTCTTGTGGTGGGTGCCCTGATGTCGCTCGGAGCCGCAATCGGCCTCCTGCGGTTTCCCGATCTCCTGAGCCGCATGCACGCGGCAACCAAGCCGCAAGTTCTGGGTCTGTTCCTCATGCTGGCGGCCATGGGTCTGCAAATGCGCACATGGTGGGTTTGGCCGGTTCTGGTGGTGGCCTGGATTTTCCAGCTGCTGACTGCGCCGGTCTCCGCACATATGGTGGGCCGCTCCGCTTACCGGACCAAGCATGGGCACCGCGAACTGCTCACCAAGGATGAGCTTGAAGCGGTTGTCCAAAGGGCAGCCGCCGACGGTTCCACCCCGGACACTTAGAACAACGCGGGGTCACTTAAGCACCCTCCCGACAGCGGTGAGGGACCCTAACTGACCCCGCGTTGGAGCAACTATGCGCGGCCTAGACGATGTCCTGCGTCTTGGCGAAGCGGGCGATGGCACGCTGGGTGCCGCGGCTCGCGAAAACCTGGATGAGCGTACTGACGAAGGCCGAAATCAGCGCGAAGGACAACGCTGAGCGGAGGCTCGTTTCCATATCGTCGTGGCCCGTGGGCGGTTTGTTGCCCGTGGCCTTTTCCCAGCCCTTGTTGACCAACTTGGTGCCGACGAATCCGGCTGCCAGGCTTACTCCGGCACCCAGCAGCTTGAAAAAGAGGTTCATGCCCCCAGCCTAGCCTCACTTCCAGGTGGGTTGGGACTAGCGGCGGTTTTCCCGTTCTTTGAGGAAAGCTGCCATGGAACCGCGTGGTGCGAGGACAGGAACAACGTCGTGATCGGCTTCCCATACAGCATCTACTGTTCCGAGGCCGGCAATTTCCTTGAGCAGGTAATACGTGGGTGGCATCAGCTGCAATGTACCGGAGGCTTCAGCCGCCAGGATCCCGTCCACAGGCATCCAGAGTGATTGCCACGCTTCGGTGGTTTGATGCTGGGGTTCTGCTTCCGGAGCAGGCTTGGCTACGTAGAAGTAGGTATCGAAACGCTTTGGCATGTCCGTCGGCGTGACCCAATTGGCCCACGGTCGCAGATCTGAGGCATCAAGGCTAAGTCCGGCCTCCTCCCAAACCTCCCGCAGGGCAGCCGTGAGAACCATGCCCGACTTTGCCGGTGCGTGTTCGGTATCGACGGCGATGGAGGTCAGGCGCCAGTCTGCAGCATGCCGTTCCAGCAAGTCAGCCGGGTAATCCCATCCGCCCTGGTCTGCGGCATCAACCCGGCCTCCCGGAAAGACCACCATGCCGGCGGCGAAGTCCATGGTGGCAACCCTGTGCTGCACGAAGGCTTCGAGCCCGCCCGGGGTGTCCCGGAGCAGGATGACGCTCGCGGCAAGGCGGGCTTGGGGAACCGGGATGTCCGTAGTGGGAAGGTCCGTCATGAAATACCCCTTTGCCGCGTCGATTCTGCTGGATCATTCTCTCAGGTGTGGTTGCCAGCCGATTTGTGACTAACCCCCACCTCCCACGAACACCCACAGGTGTAAACTGAACCACGCCCATAAGGGCAGATTAATAACGACAGGGGAGCGCCGCCGTCGGACCTTGCAGAGATGCAGGAGACGCGAGGGCGCTGAGAGTGCGGACAGCCGCAGACCCTCGAACCTGATCCGGTTAGTACCGGCGCAAGGGAGTCGAGCTTCTCAGAGTGTCCGGAACCGGGCGGCGCAAGCCGGCCGGGAGTTCCGGGGAGCACTTTCCCCTCCTGTACCTCAGGAGGCAGAAAAATGACCACGGCAAGCGTGAAGAAAACCAGTTATAACTGGCGTGTTGTAGACATCGTGGTGGCAGCTTTGATTGCCATCGCCGGCGGCGTAATCTTCTGGGCTTGGTCCCAGGGCGCCGCAATCGTATCCATCCCCATGAACGCCGCCTATCCGCCGCTCACCGGTTTGATCGCCGGTGGCTGGATGATCCCCGCCGTTCTGGGCATGCTCATCATCCGCAAGCCGGGCGCAGCCCTGTTCTGCGAAGCCGTCGCCGCCACCGGCGAACTCATCATGGGTTCCCAGTACGGCACCACCGTCCTCATCTCCGGCATCCTCCAGGGACTGGGCGCAGAACTGGTCTTCGCTGCGTTCCGCTACAAGAAGTTCGACCTGTCCGCTGCACTCCTCGCAGGTGCGGGCGCGGGCCTCTTCTGCGGTCTGAACGATTCCTTCCTGCCCTGGGGCTGGAATATCGCCTACGAAGCGATCGACAAGCTGGCCTACATCGCCTTCTGCACGCTCTCGGGTGCGATCATCGCCGGCGCGCTGTCCTGGGTTGCCACCCGCGGGCTGGCCAAGACCGGCGTCCTGAGCTCCTTCGCGTCCCGCAAGGCTGCTTCGGAGCCCGTCTTTAACTAATGCCTGCGAAAGAAAGCAGCAACCAGCAAAGCAACCACCAAGTCCGGCCTGCCGCCATCACCGCCCAAGGGTGGGGATGGCGGCATGCCGGGCGTTCCACACCTGCCATCCAGGACCTCGATCTCCGGATCGAGCCGGGCGAGCGTGTACTCTTGCTGGGTCCATCGGGCGCAGGGAAATCGACACTGCTCCACGCCCTCGCCGGTGTGCTAGGTGACGAGGAAGACGATTCGGACGAGACGGGCTCGCTGTTGATCGACGGCGTCGCTCCCCGCAAGCAGCGCGGCCGCGCAGGTCTGATGCAGCAGGACCCGGAAACCCAGGCGGTGCTCTCCCGGGTTGGTGACGACGTCGCATTTGGCGCCGAAAACCTTGCCGTTCCCCGGGATGAAATTTGGGCCCGCGTCCATGAAGCGCTCGACGACGTTGGGTTGCGCACCGCAGCCGGCGGCGGTTTGGCACTGGACCACCCGACGGCGGCACTCTCCGGCGGGCAGAAGCAGCGCCTTGCGTTGGCTGGCATCCTGGCAATGCGGCCCGGGCTGATCCTGCTTGACGAACCTACGGCCAACCTCGATCCGCTGGGCGTGCTTGAGGTTCGAGACGCCGTGCAGCGCTGCCTGGACAAGACCGGTGCCACCTTGGTTGTAGTAGAACACCGTGTTTCTGTGTGGAAGGACCTGGTGGACAGGATCGTGGTCCTCCAGCCACCCTCGGCTGGAGGCGGTGTGCTCCTGGACGGTCCGCCGGATCAGGTGCTCACAGAGGCCCGCACCATGTTGATGGCAGCGGGAGTCTGGGTGCCGGGGTACGTTCCGGCGACTCGCGCCCGCAGGAGCACAGCTCAGGAAATGGGCGGCTATGAATCCACCGCCCAACTCCTCCTCGTGGCACAGGACCTGGCTGTTTCCCGTGAGAAGTCGCGCCGTCGTCGCTTCAAAACCATCCCACCCGTCCCCGTGCAATCGGGTATCAGTGCACAAGTACGGGCTGGCCAGGCACTCACCATCACGGGCCCTAACGGCGCCGGCAAATCTACTTTCGCGCTCACATTGGCCGGCCTTCTGGCGCCCGTGGACGGCAAGGTGAGTGCCGCCGTCGAGCTTTCCGAGGGAGCTGGAATCGACCCGTTCAAGTGGAAGGCGGATCAGCTGATTTCGCGTATTGGCACCGTGTTCCAGGAACCGGAGCACCAGTTCGTGACGGGCAAGGTCCTGGACGAGCTCATGTTTGGACCAAAGCATCTGGGCCATGGTGAAGAACGCGTGGATGAATTGCTGGAGCGTTTGCGGCTCACGCACTTGGTGGACGCGAATCCTTACACGTTGTCCGGCGGCGAGAAGCGGCGGTTGTCCGTTGCCACGGTCCTTGCGGCCCATCCCAAGGTGCTGGTGCTGGACGAGCCCACGTTCGGCCAGGATGCCAACACCTGGGCCGAACTGGCATCCTTCCTGTCGGAACTGCTCGACGCTGGAACGGCTGTTGTGTCCGTGACGCACGACGAAGAATTCAGTGCAGTCCTTGGCGGCACGGAGCTCCGCCTGGATCCGGCGCCCCCGCGCATCCCGGACCCGCATAGCGACGATGCCCGCCAGGAAGCCGGTGCCGCATGAGGGACGCCCTGAACCTGCGCGGCAACCACGCCCTCCTCACGCGGGCCAATCCTTTGGTGAAGTTCGTGTCCGTCTTTCTCATTTCGCTGGTGCTGGCGTTGTCGATCGACTGGGTATCCGCTTCAACGGCGCTCGTCGCCGAGCTGGCCCTATTCCCGCTGGCTGGCCTTACGCTGGGGCTTTTATGGCAGCGGGCCTGGCCGCTCATCATCGCTGCAGCGATTGGTGGCTGGAGCACCGCAATCGTGGCGGCTGACAGCGGGGCCGTACTGCTCGACGTCGGACTCTGGTCAATCAGCGAAGGTTCCCTTCAGCTGGGACTGGCTTTCATGTTGCGCGGCCTGGCGATCGCGCTGCCAGCGATCCTGCTGATGACGTGCACCGACCCCACCGACCTGGCTGACGCGCTGGCGCAGAAGGCGAAGCTGCCACACCGCTTTGTCCTCGGCTCGCTGGCCGCCATGCGACTGGTGGGATTGATGGCTGAGGAATGGCAGACCATCGGCATGGCCAGGCGCGCCCGCGGAGTGGGTTCGCAGGGCAGCCCAATCCAACGGCTGAAGGCAACACTTGGACAGAGCTTCGGACTGCTTGTCCAGGCCGTTCGGCGGGCCTCCCGGCTGGCCATCACCATGGAGGCACGTGGTTTCGGCGGCGGGCAGAGAACGTGGGCCCGGGAATCCACCTACTCACTTCTGGACGTCTGGGTGCTCCTGGGCGGGCTCCTCATCGCTGCCGCTGCGGTACTGACGGCCGTCGGCGTTGGGACGTGGAGTTTCGTCTGGCGTTAGCCGTTCTGGTGGATCTTCTCGAATCAGATATCGCACGGTGCGGGTAGGATGTGACGTTTGCCGCTGAATCGGAGATTTGTTGGCCACTTCTAACTCATTTGTGATATTTCTTGAGTATGACGCAACCTACCGCCGAACATGTAGGCCTCCTGCTCCGCAACGCGCGAAGTGAAAAGGGCTGGACGCAGGGGCAGTTGGCTTCTGAGCTGGGAACCAGCCAGAGCGCTATCGCCCGAATGGAGCAGGGCAAACAGAATCTCAGCCTCCGAATGATCGAACGGTTGGAGGCCATCTTCGGCCGCTCCATCGTCAAGGTGGGCAAGCCGCAGATGACGCACCTTCGGGTGGAAGGCGGTCACACGCTGTCCGGCGAAGTGGATGTCAACAGCAGCAAGAATGCCGGTGTGGCGCTGTTGTGTGCCAGCCTGATCAACCGGGGCACCACCACGCTGCGTCGGTTGGCCCGTATTGAGGAAGTCAACAGGATCGTTGAGGTGCTGACGTCCATCGGCGTCGAATGCACGTGGCTCAACGGCAGTGACCTCCGTATTCGCAGGCCCGAAGTCCTTGACCTTGAATCCATGGACGTGGAGGCGGCTCGCCGTACACGCAGCGTCATCATGCTGCTCGGGCCCCTCTTGGACGAGACCGCCGAGTACCTTCTTCCCTATGCCGGTGGCTGCGACCTCGGCACGCGCACCGTTGAGCCCCACATGCAGGCACTGCGCCAGTTCGGGCTCACAGTAGGGGCAAAGTCCGGCTTCTACTCCGTGGTTGCACCCCCTGCTGATGGGCACGACCGTTCCTTCGTCCTCTCCGAACGTGGCGACACTGTCACCGAGAACGCGATCATGGCTGCTGCACACCGTGAGGGCACCACCGTGATCCGTAACGCGAGCCCCAATTACATGGTCCAGGATCTTTGCTTTTACTTGCAGGGCCTGGGCGTCACCATCGAGGGCGTCGGGACCACTACATTGAAGATCACGGGGCGATCATCCATAGATGTGGAGATCGAGTACTTCCCGTCCGAGGATCCCATCGAGGCCATGAGTCTGATCACTGCAGGCATCGTGACCAATTCCGAGGTCACCATCCGCCGGGTGCCTATCGAATTCATGGAAATCGAGCTGGCAACCCTGGAACAGATGGGCCAGAAGCTGGAAATCTCAGGCGAATACATGGCCCGCAACGGCAGGACGCGCTTGGTGGATGTCACCACCAAGCCCTCCGAGCTCCACGCGCCACAGGACAAGATCCACCCCATGCCGTTCCCTGGGCTCAACATCGACAACCTGCCCTTCTTCGCCGTGATTGCGGGCAACGCCGAGGGCCAGACCATGATCCACGACTGGGTCTACGAGAACCGCGCCATCTACCTGACGGAGCTCAACAAGCTGGGCGCCCAGGTGCAACTCCTGGACCCGCACCGGATCTACGTCAACGGTCCCACCAAGTGGCGGGCCGCGGAGATCGGTTGCCCACCAGCCCTGCGTCCGGCAGCCTGCCTGCTCCTGGCGATGTTGGCTGCGCGTGGAACCTCGGAGCTTCGCAACATCTACGTGATCGAACGTGGCTACGAGGACCTGGCCGAGCGTCTGAACACCATTGGCGCCAAAGTGGAGTACTTCCAGGACTAGGCACGCTTTTCTGCTGGATCATCCTGCTCCCCACGTGGGGCGGAGCCCGGATTCCCGGGACGCCACGTCGGCAATGGAGCGATGATCCAGCAGAATTTCCCGGGCCGCATGAAGCAGAATGGTGCCATGCGGACTTTCGGGGTGGAGGAAGAGCTACTCATCGTCGATCCTGTGACGGGCGAGCCCTTGGCCCTCGCGGATGCACTGCTGGCAGGCACGGAACCCGCGCCTGAAACAGGGATGGGGCTGAGCCACGAACTGAAGCTGGAACAAATCGAAACCCAGACCCGCCCGTGCCATAGCTACAGTGAGCTCCTCCAGCAGATCCGGCGCGGACGTGCGATGGCCAATGACGGTGCCAGGAAACACAACGCCCGGGTGGCCGCGCTTGCCACGTCACCCCTGGCTAAGAACACCCATACGACTCCAGATCCGCGCTTTGCCGTGATGCTTGAACGCTTCGGGTTGACGGCCCACGAGCAACTGACGTGCGGCTTCCATGTGCACACTGCCGTGGAGTCGCCTGAAGAGGGCGTGGTGGTCCTCGATCACATTCGCGACAAACTTGCTGTTTTAACGGCCATCAGCGCCAATTCCCCATACTGGCGTGGGCTGCCCACGGGTTTCGAGAGCTACCGGATCCAGGCCTGGAACCGGTGGCCGACGTCCGGGCCTTCTGCCGTTTTTGGCTCGTTGACTGCCTACCGGCGCATGGTCCAGCGCCTCCTGGACACGGGGGTGCTCCTTGACGAGGGCATGATCTACTTCGACGCCCGCATCTCCCGCAACCATCCCACGGTGGAAGTCAGGGTGGCTGACGTGTGTCTCCGCTCGGAAGACGCAGCTTTGATAGCAGTGCTTGTAAGGGCATTGGTTGAGACCGCTTCCCTGGAAATGCTCGACGGCGTTGAGCCGGCCTCGGTGCCGACGGCCCTGCTCCGGATGGCGAGTTGGCAGGCGAGCAATTCGGGACTTCGCGGAGACCTCCTGGACTTTGGCGACTTCCGTCCCCAACCGGCAGCGGATGTGGTCTGGGCCTTGGTGGATTATCTGAGCCCAGTACTGGACGACCAAGGTGAACTGGAACTCGTGAAGGCCGGAATTTCGGACATCCTTGAGCGCGGGAACGGAGCCCGGGAGCAACGCGAAGCAGCAGAGCGTTTCAACAACCGGCAACGTGAGGCACAAAATCCGCCGGGGAGTCCGCCCAGCAATGAGGCGCTGGGGGCGGTGGTTGGACATGCCGTGAAGGTGACGCTTCGTGGCGCTACCGCAGACTCGCACAAGGATCCGGCGCCCATCCTGACCAGGGTCCGCCGGCCCTAGGCTTCAGTGGGATCTGTCTCTTCCCATGTCATCAGGTACGCCCCAGCCAAGCCCTCGACCAGGTAGAACACGAATGGTGGGATGTCCTTCTTGGCCACAAGGATGGCGCCGTAGATGGGCGCGCTGGCTGCGGCCGTGAGCCCGATCCATCGTTTGGCAGGCGTTGCCAGGAGACTTCCGCCCAGGGCAGCCAAGGCAAGAACATGGAGCCCGGAATAGGCCAAGAATGGCGCATTGGATCCACGGCCATAGGCAAAGCGTTCCAAGTCCGAGGCCCGGCGGGACAAACTCGACACAAAGAGCGGGGCCCCTGCCAGCAAAGCGGCAGCGGCTGCAACAGCCCACCGCTTCGCCCGTCCGCCCGGAAGACGACGGGCAAAGGCTGCGAATCCCACAGGCACCGCGACGGTTCCAGCCGCTGCGAGGTGCTGCCCAATAACCCAGCCACGCTGGCCGACCTCAAGCATACGAAGACGTTCGGCGGCGTCGGGGGTGATGTAGACGCGCGACACCGGCGAAATACCTGCAAACCAGATCGCCGTGCCGGCAACGATGACCGCTCCGGCACGGCGATAGGGATGATTCCCGCTCATGCGAGACAGGTTAGACCTGTTTGAGGGCCTTCTCCAGATCCAGAATGAGATCGTCTACATCTTCCAGGCCCACGGACAAACGGACCACGCCGTCGCTCAACCCAATGGCCGCGCGACCTTCAGGCCCCATGGCCCGGTGGGTGGTGGTGGCCGGATGCGTGATGAGGGACTTGGAGTCGCCCAGGTTGTTGGAGATGTCGATGATGCGCAGACCGTCCAGCAACGCGAACGCGGCGTCTTTGGCGGACCGCCCGGAAGAGGGCAGCAGCTCGAACGTCAGCACAGTGCCGCCGGCCTTCATTTGCTTGGCTGCGAGCTCGTACTGCGGGTGCGATTTCAACAAGGGGTACTTGACCCAGCTAATGGCAGGTTGCTGCTCGAGCCATTCCGCGATTTTCAAAGCGGAGGCCGAACTGTGGTTCACGCGCAGCCCGATGGTCTCCAGGCCCTTGGTCAATACCCACGCGTTGAACGCGGAGAGCGACGGTCCGGTGTGCCGCATCAACTGCTTGACCGGGCCATCGATGAATTCCTTGGTGCCCATGATCGCGCCGCCGAGGACGCGCCCCTGGCCATCGATGTGCTTGGTGCCGGAGTAAACAATGACGTCTGCGCCCAAGTCACCGCAACGCTGCAGCAGGGGAGTGGCAAAGACGTTGTCGACGACGACGGTCGCTCCCGCTGCATGCGCGAGCTCGCTGACGGCGGCGATGTCCACGATTTCCTGCATCGGGTTGGACGGCGACTCGAAGAACACAGCGGTGGTGGGTTCGGAGAGGGCAGCACGCCACTGATCGAGGTCGGGACCATCGACAAACACGGTCTCTACGCCCCAGCGCGGCAGGATCTCGTTGAGGATCACGAAGCACGAGCCGAACAGGGAGCGGGCGGCAACCACGCGATCACCGGCAGCCAACAGGGCACCCAAGGCGGTGAACACCGCGGACATGCCGGACGCCGTCGCAAAGCAAGCCTCGGTTCCTTCGAGCAACCGCAACCGCTCTTGGAACGTGGCCACGGACGGGTTGCCGTAGCGGGAGTAAACGAAGCGTTCGTCCTCGCCAGTGAAGGCGCGTTCGGCGGCGGCAGCGGATTCGTAGACGAAGCCGGAGTTCAGGAAAACGGGTTCGGACGTCTCCTGGAAGTTGGTACGGTCAAGGCCACCGCGTACTGCCTGGGTGTCAGGGCTCCAGCTGGCGGCATCGGGATTGAAAGTCACTTAGTCGTTCCCCAGGTTGGTCGGCAGGCCACGGTTCTTCCAGCCGTTGATGGTGCGTTCGCCATACCGGTCCGGGTCACCTTCGAAGCCCTCGAGGACGTTGTAGGCGGTGAATCCGGCCTGCGTCGCGGCGATGGCGGCAGAGATGGAGCGCTGGCCTGAGCGGCAGATGAAAACGAGTTCCACGCCCTCGCCCTCGGGTGCCTGCTGCTGCAGGTCCTCGAGGAAGCGGGAGTTGGGAATGCCGCCGGCGAGGTTCCACTGAATGAACAGGGGATCATTCTCTGTGGCTTTGGTGTCCGGAATGCCGATGTGTGCCCACTCGGCCTCGGTGCGGACGTCTACCAGAATTGCGCCTTCTTCAAGCTTGGCCCACGCGTCCTGCGGGGTCAGGTCACCTGCGTAACTCATGCGTGTCCCTCGAATGCTTCTTCGTCGTCGTCGCTCTCCAACTGGTCAACAGCATTCGCGACGGCGGCGTCTGCGTTGGCGATGGCGGTGGGCAGCACGACAGCCTGGGCCACGATGACATCCGTGCCATTGAACGTGGCCGCCGGGCTGCCGTGGAGCACGTAGCCGTCGGCGAGGGCCGTGGTGATCCGCTCGCAGAATTCACGGGTATCCGGACCTGTAATCAGGCGGTAGGAGAGTTTTTCTTCAGTGGGTTCAGGCATTGGCTGGTGCTCCTCAGTCACGCTTGCAGTTCGAAGTGTCGATACGCCGAGTAGTCACCTGAGGCACCCCGCCGGAGAGAGGGTTGCCGACCAGCAAGTCAGGGCTTGGCGCTGGTGCTCATTACTCAAGAAAAACGTAACATCCCGCGGCGGCGGCCCGCACTTGCAAGCGGTTACGCGGCCGTCATGTTGCGTAACCGGCCCATGCTGGAGTAGCAGCCTAAATGTGACGTCCCGGGAGCATAATTGACGCAGTACGACCCCCTGTAACTTCGCAAGAAATCAGGTAGCGGTGAACGGACAAGGCAGCCCTACACTCAAGCCCATGCTGCATTTTGGATGGTTCGTGGGGCACGGTTTCGGTGTCCAGGGCTGGGGAACTCCCGGCTACAGCCTGGGCTACGACTGGAAGAAACCTGCCCTGTATCAAGACGCCGTGCGCGCGTTCGAGCAATCCGGCCTTGACCTTTTCATCATCGAGGATTCCCTTACTGTTCCTGATACTTATGGCGGCACCGCCGAGGTCTCGCTGGCACACGCTTCCTTTGCGCCCAAGCATGACCCCTTGGCCCTGGTTCCGTATCTTCTGTCCGCCACCAAGCACCTTGGAATTGTGCCGACCGTCAGCGCATCGTTCTATCCGCCCTTTACAGCCGCCCGGCTGCTGGCCACGCTGCAGCACTTCTCCGAGGGGCAGCTCGGCTGGAACGTCGTCACGTCCGGCAGTGACCTGGCGGCACAGAATTACGGGCTGGATCAGCAGATTGAACACGACCTTCGGTACGAGAAAGCGGAGGAATTCGTCGACGTCGTACGGAGGCTTTGGCGGAGCTGGGAACCTGACGCGGTGCTCGAGGACGTTGAGGCCGGCAGATTCGCCGACCACACCAAAGTGCACCCTATTAACCACCAGGGCGACTTCTTCAAGGTCCGCGGTCCGCTGAACACCGCACCTCTGCCGGAGGAGCCTGTGCTGGTGCAGGCGGGTGCTTCTCCTCGAGGCAAAGCGTTCGCGGGTGGGCACGCCGACGTCGCGATCGCCTTGGCGCGTGGCGCTGACGGCATGAAGGCCTACCGGGATTCCATCCGTGCCGAGGCTGCCAAGGCTGGCAGGAACCCCGACGACGTCAAGGTACTTTTCGTGCTGAAGCCCACCGTGGTTGGCTCATCAGCCGAGGCCGAGGAGTTGCGGGCGCAGCGCCGGGAGCTTACCCAGCGTGATATCGACAGCCAGCTCAACTCGATCTCCTACCTGTCCGTGATCGACTTCAAGCAGTTCGACCTCGATGCGCCGTTGCCCGAATTGAGCACCAACAGCAACCAAGGCACGCTGGAGCACTTCGCCAAGGCGGCGCCTCCGGGCTCTACCCTGCGCCAGATCCTGCAGGCACGCAGCGGCGGTGCCGGCGACTCGATCATTGGCACGGTAGGGGAAATCGCGGACTACCTTGAGGAGACCGGCGAGGCCGTGGGTGGCGACGGCTTCCTCTTCTCTGGCTTCGTGGACCCCGTCACCGTGCACGGAGTGCTGGACAAACTCACTCCCGAACTGCGACGCCGTGGCCTGTTGAGGAAGAGTTACGGCAACGGCGGCTTCCGCCAGAATCTTCTGGACTTCTGACCATGTCTTCCGAACCAATCCCCTCCGAGCCCAAGAGCCTGTTGATCGGCACATCGCCGGTGGACCCTGAAAGCGTGGCGCAAGCTGCCTTGGATCCGGCGTTTCACGTGAAACTCAACCAAGATGCGTTGTCTTTGATCGGCCGCTCACGCGAAGTGCTGGAGCGCGCTTCAACGTCCGGGCAGAGAATCTACGGCCTCAACACCCTCCTTGGCTCCGGACGCGACACGGTTGTGGAGGAGAAGTCGGTCCTTGCCTATCAAATCCAGGTAGTCAGATACCACAACAGTGGCGTGGGCGACTATCTGGACCGGCCCTCTGCCCGCGCAGTGATCCTCACCCGGCTCATCGGTTTCAGCCGCGGCGGCTCCGGTGTCCGGCCCGAGACGGCCCAGTTTTATGCCGAACTGCTCAACCGTGGAGTTTTTCCCGCCATCCCGGGCGAAGGCTCAGTGGGCTCCTCGGACCTCACCCAGCTCGCCGCCGTCGCTGCTGTTGCCATCGGTGAAGGTGAAGCGATCGATGCGGACGGCACCCTGGTACCCGGGGCGAAAGCGCTCGCCGACGCCGGTCTCCAGCCGCTGCGGCTCGCTCCCGGTGAGGCCCTGGCCCTGGTCAGCGCCAATGCGTACTCGGTAGGCGCCGGTACCCTTGCCTTGGTGCGCCTGCAGCAGCTGGCGGAACTCGCCGACGTCGCGCTTTCCCTCTCGCTTGAGACCATTGCAAGGTACGACGGCGGCGGGAACCTCAGCCCGTTTTCGCCGGCCATTCAGGCGGGCAAGGCGGTGGACGGGCAGAAGGACTCGGCGGCCGCGGTACGTCACCTGTTGCGCGGGGGCTGGCTGGAGGACGTTCGTCCTGAAGTCTCTGTGCAGGACGCTTTGTCATTCCGCTCTGCGCCCCAAACGCATGGGGCTTTTCGCTCCTTGGTTTCACAGCTCGGCGCTGCGTTGAACGTGGAGCTGAACGGACGCGGCGACAACCCTTTGGTGGATATCGAAACCGGGCAAATGGTGTCCGGCGGGAACTTCCAACCGATGCAGCTGGCTCTTTCCTTCGAGGGCTTGAGGCTTGCCTTGGCGCACGTGGCGATTTCCAGCGAGCGGCGCATCGCCAAGTTGTATCCGCCACAACGGGTGATCCGGGCGAGGCATCTGGAAGCTGCCGCCAGGCACCTGGAGGATGCGGTTTCTGAGTCCGGACCGGCCGCAGGCCTTGTGCAGGAGGAGTTGCCTGGGCTGCTCTGGTACTCAGCAGCGGGACTGCTGTCCGAACTGAAGTTCCTGGCAGCGCCGGCGACGCTCGGGGCACCCACCCTCTCGGCCGACGTCGAGGACCACTCCACCTTGGCGCCGCTGGCGTTGCAGCAACTCGAAAAGTCCGTGGAGGCTTTGGAGAAATTGCTTGCCATTGAGGCACTGACGGCGTCGTATTTGCTGCTCGAAGCGGGAGCCTCGCAACCGCTCGGGAAGGGGACGGGCGCCGTTGTGGCTCGGCTGGCTGATGTGCTGGCGGACCGGCCGTCGGCTCCGGATCTGGTGGAGAGTGCGCGACGTGAGTTGCGTGATGTGGTGGCGCAGGAATTGCCGGCTACGTCTATACGGGAGGGGACAAGGTGAGTACCGCAATCCGCAGACATGGCGCCCACTTGGCGGCGGGGTTGCCTGATGGGCTGGATGCCTCCGTCCTGGACAAAGTGGGCAACACTCCGCTGGTGAAATTGGAGGCCCTGGGACGTGGATTGGGCAGCACCATCCACATCAAGCTTGAGTCCGAGAACCCCGGCGGATCCATCAAGGACCGTACTGCGCTGAGCATGGTCCGGGTGGCCGAGCGCTCAGGAGAGTTACAGCCTGGCGCAACCATTGTGGAGAGCACTTCCGGTAACACGGGGATCGGGCTGGCGCTCATCGGGCGGCTGACCGGTCACCCCGTGGTGGTGGTTACCGGCGACACCATCTCCCAGGAAAAGCTCGCCGCGCTCCACAGCTACGGTGCGCGCGTGGTCCTGACGGACTGGAGCGCGCCCTCCGAATCGCCGGAGAACGCCCGTGCGGTGGCAGCGCGCATCACGGCCGGGACGCCTGGTGCCTGGCGGCCCATGCAGTTCGATAACCCTGCCAATCCAGCCGCACATTATGAAACGACAGGACCGGAAATCTGGGAGCAGACCCACGGGTTGGTTACGCATTTTGTGGCCGGCATCGGAACCGGCGGGACGATCAGCGGCAATGGCCGGTTCCTGAAAGAGAAAGTTGCAGCTTTGCGGCCGGGCGGGCACCTTGAAGTGGTGGGCGCCGACCCCTACGGCTCCGCCTACAGCGGTGGACATCCCGGGGAGATCCTGGTGGACGGTGTGGGTAACTCCTGGCCCCAGGCTGAATGGCCCAAGGCCTTTGACCGCTCCATTGTTGACCGTTTCCTGCGCATTCCCAACGACGAGGTCTACTCCACGGTGCATCGGCTACTCGACGAAGAAGGGCTGGCGCTTGGTCCATCGTCCGGGCTCGCTGTCGCCGCTGCCCTGCGGGTGGCGCGGGCCGCACCGCATGGTTCAGTCGTGGTGGCCATAGCCCCCGACGCCGGAACGAACTACCTGAGTAAGGCCTTCAACCCGGTGTGGCTGGCAGAGAACGGAATCCACTTGGCCCGCGACGCCACCGAATAGCACCCTCTCACATCCAACGGCTTTCCGACGGATGCTCTCTCACGTCCAACGGCTGTCCGACCGTTCCTCTCTCACGTCCGCACCGCCACGGGGTGCACCCGCCCTCCAACAGGCGCACCCCGAGCGGCGCTTAGCCGGCCGCCAGCCTCCTGATCAACTCCGACTGACCAGGGAACTGCGCCACGAGTGCCTCCACATCTTCACTCGTGGGCTTCGCGGAATCGCTCGGTTCGTAGCCGGGCGACAGGCTGCAGCTGACCAGGACAAAGCCGTCCCCAGCCAACTCAGCCCCGAACCACGTGGAATGCGGCGCCGCGCCATGCAGGATTTCACCAGCGTCCGGGTCCGGACCGAAGACCGTTGATGAGTATCCGTCTGTCTGCGAAAAGACGTGCAGCCGTATTGATGCACCCAGATGGAAGAACCACAACTCGTCCTGCTTCAAGGTGTGCAACTGAAGGACTTCGCCCGCCTGCAGCAAGTACCAGTTGGAGCTGTACAGCGGATGGTCACTGCCGAAACGTGGTGGCAACGCCGAGCCAGCGATGAACTCGTCGCTCACCATTGCCGGCGCGAACCAGCCGCCAACGCCCGACGGCGTCATGTCCAATCGCTTGATCCATTCCTTCGCGTCGGGGCTGGCGGAGTCGGGGCTGGCTGAATCCCGGCTGGCTGCGTCCGGGCTGGCGGAGTGAATGCCCGGGCGCCCGGCCGCCAGATCCACGTCAGTCATTGGGAGGATCCGCCAGCGAGAAGCAGACCGTGATCCCGATGATCGCGCCCGTGTCCAGCGACCGAAGGAGCCCCTTCTGGGTCACGATGTCCACGTTCACGGTCCCGCCATCCTTCAGCGGAACTTCGATGACCTCGTGGAAGTTGAGCAACGGCTTGCCGCTCGCCATCACCTCCTTGTCATGGGCAACATGGGCCGCCCGTGAATCCTGATGACCGATCAATTGGTCCTTGGTCATCCCCACCAGGTCGGCGAAGTTCTGGTTCACCCACAGGAAAACGGAGTTCGCGTCCTTGACTACCCAGTACACGCCGTCTTGCCTGTCCAGGACGTCCGCGACTGTCATCGGCGGCAAGGTGGGCAGGACTGCCGGATCCAGGGCCGGAACCGCGGTCACAGCGCAAGTCCCGTGCCGCCGTCGGCCTCCAACCGCTCGGCCAGGTCCTGCGTCAACGCAACCATTGTCATGGTTGGGTTCCAGGACCCGCCGGTTGGCCATAGTGAACCACCCGCTATATAGACATTTTCGACGCCGTTCAGGCGGTAGTCGGTGCCGACGGTGGAGTCCTCTTCCTCCCCAATTGGAAGGCTGGAGCTCTCGTGCACCAGCCCCGGAACGCGGCGCTCGGGAATGCCGGGCCGGTCCGATCCCCAGGTTCCGGTGTCCGGGTCGCCGTGCCAATACTCCACATGATCCGTGCCATCGGGTGACAAGACGCGCTCCAACATCTGGAAGGTGCCTTCGTCCATGGTGTCCCACGTGGCATCGTCCGTGGAGTTGGCCAGGACTTGAAGAGTCACGTTGTTGGTGGGGTCGGCTCCGCCGGAGTAGCGCAGGTGGTTTTCCGGGTTATCGATGTCCAGTTCGCCCAGTACGGCACACACGAACACCAAGTAATCCTCTGACGACTGGAGTTGGGCCAGGGAAGCGGTGGCCACGACGTCGGGTGCGTAACGCTCGGACTTCTGGGCGTTCTTGTCCGGGCTCCGATCCGAAAGCACTGAAAGCTGCACGTGGTACTGCATGCCAGCGGGGCTCATGCCCGCCATGTAGATGGCAGCCAGTTCCAGCTCTCCCAGGACCTCACTGAAGTCGAAGTCCTTGCGGGGAACCCTTGCCACGATGGATGTGATGAAGTGGGCGCTGAACTGCTCGCCAACTCCAGGTACTTCCGGGAAGGAATTGAGGACCAGAGTGGCAGGCGGCAACGTGCCCATGGCAAGTACCAGATTTGCGTTCCCGATGTTCACCACGCCCCGGGTGGTATCCAGCGCAGTGGCCCGGCCGTCCTGCTGGATGATGCTGTTCACAGTGCAGTCTGTAATGATGCGGAGCGGCGATCCCTTCCCTGCCGCTGCCAACCGTTGCTGCTTGTCCGACAGCTCAAGCAGGACCGACGGCGTGGAGAATTTGGCGAAGTCAATGCCTGAGGTCGCGCCCGAAGCTGCTGCCAGCGGTGCCGGCATGGATCGGGTGGCGGAATCGATCTTGTGCAGACCCGCCGCCAGCCGATCCTGAAGCGCCTTCTGCATGATCCCGTAGACCGGGCGGGTGTTGTTGATGAGATCAACGACGTCGGCAGACGCGCCGGCGTCGATTTGGTCGGCGCTGACCACATTCAGCAGATCCTCCGCAGTGGTGAAATGCGCTTTTGCGGCATCCATGACGGTGCGCGGCCATCCACGCATCTCATCCTCTTCAGGGCGCGGACACCAGGCACTCCACATAATGGAGCGGCCACCATAGAAGGGGACCATGCCGTGCTGCCAGGAGATCTTGCCAGCGGGTTGGTTGGCCGTGGCTGCAGCCAGCGTCCAGGGGAATGTTTCAGAAAGCCCGCCAAGGGTTTCGCGGTAGGGCAACGGAAGGTTTTGGAAATGCTGGGGCAAGAAGAACGGGCCCCGCTCAATAACCAGGATCCTGGCTTGCGGGTTAATCGTCAGGGTCCTCTCTGCGAACGCGTACCCGCAGAACCCGCTGCCGATGACTATATGGTCGAATTGTTCCGTTTCGCGGACGTCTTTCCATTCTTCCTGGTTGAGGAAAAATACGTGATCCATGACCTTCTGGGGAGACGGGTCCTGGGGTCCGGGTGTGGGAAATCCGTGGTTGAAATTCTGGGACGAAGAAACTGCACTCACAATGATGCCCTCCATCAACATTCTGTTCTCACGGCGTAGTGAAAACAGTGTGTCCTGCCGGACAGAGAGGGAGTTCTCCCGCCCCAGCAGGGATCACTGCGCCTCAGTGAATCACTGTTGGAATGGCCGCGCAATAGATACTGGAAGCGTATTTATTTGCGTCGTTGGGTGCGTCCGTCATTTGCCATGATTAGTAGTCAAGTATCATTTTCAGTATGTGATGAAGTGGTCATAAATTAGTCAATAATGCGGGCTGGTAGGACGCGTTTGCACTGGATGAGGCTGGCATTCCAAAGCGGGGTGCTCCTGGGCGGCCCGGCACTCCGAGCCAGTTGCGCTAGGCTCCAAGCATGCCTGAACAGGAAACAAAAGCACGTCTCGCCGGCTATCTGGATAAGCAACAGCCCGAGCTTTACGCAACACTGAGCCACTATGCCCAGCAGGTGATTGGGGAAGCCGACCGGACAGGTGTCCCACGCCGGACCATCGAACTTCTGAACTACCTTGCCTCGCAGATCAATGGCTGCGCATTCTGCCTGGACCTGCACCATCGCAGGGCGTTGGGGTACGGCGAAACGGAACAGCGTCTGTCCTTGGTGGCTGTCTACAAGGAAGTGACGCTGTTTGAACCGGCTGAGCGGGTGGCCATGGAAATCACTGAGCAGATCACCCGGATGAGCACGTCACGGCCGAGCCCGGAACTCTTCGAGCGGGCCCGGGAACACTATAACGACGAGCAAATCAGTGTCCTGTGCATGGCAGCCATTGGGATCAATGCCTTCAACCGGCTGTCGATCCTGAGCGAGCACCCGGTGCGTGTGGTCAAGCCGAAGCCCTGACGTTGGCAGGCCGTGTGGCGTCCTGACCTCCTTTCAAACAACATCAGCCCCTGGGCAACCCGAAATGGTTGTCCAGGGGCTGATTTGCACCGAAAGACGGTCAGCAGGCCACGGCTGCTAGACGCCGACAGCCTTCTTGAGCGACCGGCGTCGTCCGTACTTGAAGTAGAAGAACGCATAGCAGGCCCCCACGAACGGAACGCCGAACAGCAGCGCCGCCACCTGGTTGGGGTCGAAGGCTATGCCGATCAAGGACACAACGCACAGCGCGAACGCCAGGATCGGAACCAGCGGGAAGAACGGCGCTTTGTACGCGAGCGTGCTGAGGTCGCCGCCGTTCTTGATAAACGTGCGCCTGTAGACGAAGTGCGAGGCCACAATGGACATCCACACGCCCACGGTTGCAAAGCCGGCGATCGAGACGAGCACCAGGTACACGGTTGCCGGCGCAACGATGCTGCTGATCAGGGAAGCCAAGCCGCCCAGCATGCTGACGCAGAGGGCAATCATCGGGATGCCACGCTTGGTCAGCTTCCTGAATGCCTTGGGTGCGTGTCCCTCGTCGGCGAGCGAGAAGAGCATCCGGGCGCAGGAGTAGAGTCCGCAGTTTCCCGCCGACAGCAGCGCAGTGATGATCACGAAGTTCATGATGTCCGCGGCGAACGGAATGCCGAGCATCGAGAAGACGGTGACGAACGGGCTTTCGTCCACGCTGACCTTCTCGTAGGGGATGGTCGCTGCGATGACGGTAATGGCCCCGACAAAGAAGATCATGAGACGGATGACCGTGGTCCGCATGGCCTTGGGGATGTTGGCGCCGGGATTGGATGTTTCGCCGGCGGCCACACCGATCAGTTCGGAGCCCGAGAAGGCGTAGAACACTGCCAGGCAGGTCACGAACACGCCCGTGAAGCCGTTGGGGAAAAGCCCTTCGGGCGTGCTGAAGTTGCTCGTGAGCGAGGGGTATTCGCCAGCGGCGAGCGGGTGGAAGCCCATCAAAGCGGCGCCGCCCAGGATAATCAGGCCGACGACGGCGGCAACCTTGATGAGCGCGAACCAGAACTCAGATTCACCAAAGACGCGCGATGAAATGGCGTTCAGCGTGAACAGGACCGTGGCGAATACGAAGCACCAGATCCAGACGTCGACGCCAGGGAACCAGCGTTGCATGAGCAGGCCGGCCGCAGTGAATTCCGAACCCAGCGCCACCGCCCAGCAAAGCCAGTAGAGCCAGGCTGTGGCGAAGCCGGTGGCGGGTCCGATGGTCCGGGCGGCGTAGATGTGGAAGGCACCTGAAACGGGGAACGCAACGGCGAGTTCCCCGAGGCATGCCATCACCAGGTAGACCACCACGGCTCCGATGAGGAACGCGAGAACGGCGCCCAAGGGGCCCGCGGTGGCAATGGTGTAGCCCGAACTGACGAACAGGCCTGAGCCGATGACGCCGCCCATGGCAATCATCACCAGGTGCCGGGCCTCCATGGATCGGCGAAGTCCTGTCTGTGAGGCGCCAGTCTCCGACTGGGCCTCGGGTGCCGATGCCTCGGCTGTTGTGGGGGAGCTGTGTCCCATATTCCCTCCGGGAAGTTAGCCAGCAAAGTCTGAAGTGGTGTCAGGCGGACGTGATCCAACTAACACGAGAACAAGATTCATCACACGACGGACACCCATTTCAAGGAGGATAAGGAACGTGATTGAACCTCTGTGAACCTCAATGCTGAGGCAAAGAATTCCTTATCAATGAGTCATGCGAGCAATTACTCTACTTGTGATCTGCTAAGTTCCAAGCGGAGCAGAGTAGGCCTCAGTCTGGCCGGCCGGAATTACTCGATCCCGGCAAACAACTCATTCAGTTCCTCTGTGAGCTGCTTCCGGACAGCGGGCGTGCCGATCTCCTGGCCGTTAATGTGATTCACCGGCGCGATCAAGCGGATGCTCGATATGAGCCAAACGGCGTCGGCATCGAACAGGTCCTGCGGCACCAGCGGACCATAGCCGAGCTCCCACCCTGCAGCCTTCGCGGCGGCGAACAGTGCGCCCTGCGATGTGCCCGGAAGGATTCCACTATCGTGCTGCGGCGTGATGAGCCGGCGAACCGTCCTGACGGAACCGTCGCCGTCGTCGACTGTGTCCAGGTGGGCAAGCAACACGGTGGACGTCGGCCCCTCGAGGACACGACCATCCGTGGAGGTGAAGATGGCGTCATCTGCACCCTGTTTGTGCGCGTAGCGCAGCGCCGCCATGTTCACGGCATAGGACAGTGTCTTTGCTCCCAACAGCAGCCACGGCGCGCGCTCGCCGGCTTCGGTGTCAAAGCCACGGTCCAGAAGTACGACGTCGATGCCCGTCTCGCGCTGTCGGCGGCTGCCTGCGGGTGAGGGTGAAGCCTGTACCCAGCATGTGGGGCTCGCCGCGCCTTCAATTCCACGGGTGACGATCAGCTTGACGACGACTTCGTCCTCTTCGGGCGTGGGTGCCGGGTAATTACCGCGGAACTCTGTAATCGCCGTGTCAATTGCCCGTCGCCAGGCGTCCTGCTCCGGGATCGCCAAGTCCAAAGCCCCCGCGGAACTGCCCAGACGGTTCAGATGTGCCTGCACTTTGCGTGCGCGTCCCTGGACGGCGAGCAGCGACTCGAACACGCCATCGCCACGGGTAGCGCCGAGGTCAGTGGCCATGAGCTGGGGCTGGCTGGAATCGGCAATGCGGCCGTTTTCGAAGGCTGGGTCCAGGAAAACGAGGACCGTGGGGGCAGGAGAAGTCATGCTCCAAGCTTAGTGCGGCCCTCCAAAGGGCCGGGCGGATAGGCTGTGGTTACCGTTAGTTCTTGGACCGTGGGGGTTGTGGAGTGCTTTTTCCTTTTCCGATTGGCCTGGAGTGGACGTGGCTTCTGGGTGCTTGGGCCATTGCGGAAGTCATCATGCGCATCGTTCTGCTGGGCATCATCCCCGGTAACCGTCGCCCCACCACGGCCATGGCCTGGCTTCTGGCTGTTTTCCTCGTCCCGACCGTCGGATTCGTGCTCTTCCTGCTTTTTGGAAATTTCCGCTTGTCCAAGCGGCGGCGTCAGCAGCAGGAACAAGTTAATCATCGCGTTCGCTCGGTGACCTCTGACCTGTCCGATCCTGTGAGTACCTATTCCGGCCCGGAGTGGGTGAAGTCCGCAGGTGAGCTGAACCACCGCCTTGGCTCGCTGCCCATGGTTGACGGCAACAAGGTGGAGCTCATTCCTGGTTATGAGGAGTCCATCAAAGCCATGGCCGAGGCCGTGCGGGGAGCTGCGGACTATATCAACGCGGAGTTCTACATCATGAGCAGCGACTTCGTGACGGACGAGTTGCTCACCGAACTGGAGAAGGCCGCCGAGCGCGGTGTCACCGTCAGGTTGCTCTTCGACCACATCGGAACGTTGCGCATCAAGGGCTACCGTCGGCTGGTCCGCCGGCTCAAGGCAGGCCAGATCCAGTGGAAGCGAATGTTGCCCCTGCTTCCGATCCACGGCCAATGGCGCCGCCCGGACCTCAGGAACCATCGCAAGATCCTGGTCATCGACGGTACCTTGGCGTTCACGGGCTCGCAGAACCTGATTGAACCGTCCTACAACAACCCCAAGCATCGCCGCGCCGGCCGCCAATGGGTGGAGCTCATGGCCCGGCTTGAGGGTCCGATTGTGGCCACCCTGAACGTAGTTTTCGCCACGGACTGGCTCAGCGAGACCGACGAGTCACTCGAAAGCCAGCTTCGTCTTCCATCCCAACCGTCCCCGGGACGTGTCACGGCCCAGGTGGTCCCGAGCGGGCCGGGGTTCGCCACGGAAAACAACCTTCGCCTGTTCAATACGCTGATCTACTCGGCGCAGCACAGGATCTCCATTTGCAGCCCATACTTCGTGCCTGATGACTCCCTGCTCTATGCGATCACCACTGCGGCTCAGCGCGGGGTGGATGTGGAGCTCTTTGTCTCCGAAAAGGGCGACCAATTCCTCGTCCACCACGCCCAGCGGTCCTATTACGAGGCTCTCCTCGGAGCAGGTGTCCGCATCTACCTGTACCGCGCTCCGTACGTACTCCACGCCAAGCACTTCACCATCGACGACGAAGTTGCGGTTCTCGGCTCCAGCAATATGGACATGCGCTCCTTCTCCCTGAACATGGAGGTTTCGGTGATGCTCCTGGGCGCCGAAACCGTGAACCTCATGCGGGCCGTGGAATCCACGTATCGCGAGGTATCCCGTGAGCTTACGTTGGATGACTGGATGGATAGACCCCCGTTGGCCAAGTATGTGGATAACGTCGCGAGATTGACGGCGACGCTCCAATAGGCTGCTCAGCCTGGGAAGTCAGCCCCCAGCGTCGACAACACGCCAAACGCCTTGGTCCGGATCTCTTCGTACTCGTCATCTGCCACGGAATCTGCAGTAATTGCCCCGCCGACGCCAAGGCTGAGTGTTCGCCCACCGTCGTCGTCCGGGTTCACCACCAGAGTACGGATTACGACGGCGAGGTCCGTAGCAGCGTTCAGCGAGAAGTAGCCGATCGCTCCGGAATAGATACCGCGAGGGCCCGCCTCAAGCTGGTCAAGAATGTCCATGGTGCTGATCTTCGGCGCACCGGTCATTGACCCAGCCGGGAAGGCGGCAGCCAAAGCCTCTGCCCGCGGAGCGCCCGGGCGAAGGTGTGCGTCCACGGTGCTCACCATCTGATGGACGGTGGCGTAGCTTTCGATCGCGCACAGCCGGCTGACCGTCACCGAGCCCGGAATCGCGAAGTGGCTCAGGTCGTTGCGCAGCAAGTCCACGATCATGATGTTTTCCGCGCGGTCCTTCAGCGAGGTCTCCAGGTCGCGGCGCAGTTCGGCGTCCTCGCCGGGATCGGAGGAACGCCCACGCGTGCCCTTGATCGGCTCGGCCCGCATGCCGCCGTCGGAGAGAATCCGCAGGAAACGTTCAGGAGAAGTGCTCGCCACAACCAGCTCGCCGAACCGAAGGTAACTGGCAAATGGTGCCGGATTGCGGCGGCGCAACGCCCGATAGCTCTGCCACGGGTCAAGCCCGCCGGCAGGGGCTTCAAGCATGGTGGTCAAGCAGACCTCGTACGAGTTGCCTTCGCTGATTTCATGCTGGGCATCGGCGATTTTGCGCTTATAGTCCGTCGCGCTGTCACGGCAAGTAAATTCCGGAGCCGCCGCGGAAACGGTCTCGACGGCGGAAGCCGGGGCGGCTGAAGCAGCCCCGACAGCGGTTCGAGCCTGGCGCAACCACTCATCGGCGTCGGGCGCTTCCAGGGCGAGCAGCCACACAGTGTGCTCGCGATGATCCAGCACCACGGCCCGCCCAGCGAAGAGCAGAGCGGCGTCAGGAGTGTCGGGTTGGACGTCGTTGCCACCGGTTTCCCGCTTGAGCTCGTAGCCCAGATAGCCCAGCCAGCCGAGCGTGAACTGGCCATCGTAGCCGCGGGGTGCCCGCACGGCCCGGCGTCCCCAAACGGAATCGAGCCAGCGGAAGAACGGTCCGGAAGTTTCCACAGTGGCTGTTCCGGCGGTCACTTTGGTGATTCCTTGACGGTGCTGGACGGACTGGCCGAACGTGCCGCCATCGTCTGCCAAGATGCTGAAGCGGCTCCGGGCAGCAGCCTGGGACGTCCCTGAAACTGCGGAAGCGTTGGAGGAATCCAGCCAGACGGCATTGGTCGAGGAACCGTAGAGGTTCTGAAAGAGTGCCTCGGCGTCAGGAACGGCGCTGATCTTTTCGGACCGGAGCTGCAGCCCTCGACGCGCGCTGAGTTCCGGCGAGAGGATCGCTGACAACGACGGCAAGTACCGCATTGCCTGCAGGACGTCGTCCGGGGCGTTGCCATCCGCGAGGTTCTGGACCCGGATGTCTGCTGCGCCGATGACAGCGTCAGTTTCCAGCCAAATATCCTCTTGGGCAGCCCAGCTGTCCCAATAAGGTTCGTAGGTATTTCCGTCACGAGCCAAAGCCCGACGACGGCGATCGTCACCGGGGGACTCGACCCACACGATGGCGTCCAGCATGGGGCGTGCCGCGTTCGCTGCGGCGCCAACGCCCTCCACGATCACGATTTCGGCTGGCAACGTTACGTGCAGCGCGCCGTCGTAATGCCGTTCCCAATCCCAGCTGACCCACTCCGCCGCGTCGCCTTGGCTCAAAGGCGTCAGGACCGTCGCGACGTACCTTTCGATGCCTGTGGCAAGGCCGTTCCATCCGGGATAGATGTCTTCCAGATGGAAAAGGGAAACCTTGTGGTGCTCCCGAAGGCGGGCCGCGAGCTCGACGGCCAGCGTCGTCTTGCCCGCGCCGGACCGCCCGTCCACGGCGATGATCACGGGTGCAGGGGTCATGACATAGAGGTTACCTGCTGGTGCTCGCTGGCTTCGTTTCGGGCATCGCTGGCGCTACGTCCGGAGTCTCCTGTTGCCTGTTCTGTAATTGCGGCGCTCACGTAGCGCACGATGCCTGGAATAGCGGCTTTGATAAGGGTCCAGGTGTTGTCGAAGTCGGTATGACCGCCGTACCAGGGATCCTCGATGCCCTGATCCAGGGAGCTGCGCCCAACCATCACGGGATCGAAGCTGCGCAGCATCCGGACTTTGGCCAAGGATTCGCGATCTGGGGCGCCCTCCTGAAGCCAGCCGAAATGATCGACGTCCAGTGCCAGGATGAGATCCCGCTCAGCGAACCACTCGCGCCTCCAGTGGCGTGCGACGTGGTCCTCCGAAGCGATGTGGTGGGCGGCCAGTTTGCGGGCTGCCCGGGGATCGATGGGGTGCCCCACCTCGTACCCGGTGGTGCCCGCTGAGTCCACCACTATCAGCTTGCCGAGCCCTTCCGCTTCGAAGGCTTCGGTAAGCATGAGCGCTGCCATGGGCGAGCGGCAGATGTTTCCAGTGCAGACCGTGATGATGCGGTATGGGCTCGTCGTTGAGTACATGCAGCAAGCATGGTTGATGGCACCCCTTCTTGGCTAGGGGCCACTTCACAACGGAGTCACTTTTCCTGTCAAAGCTGTCACAGGGTGTATGGCGTGGGCACCGTTTCTGTGGTTGTTGACCCGTCCGACGCTGCTTCGGCAGTTAGTGCGGAGGCAGCCAGATAGACGGTGCGTACGACGGCGGCGCGTCGCCTCTTGAGGCGGCCGGGGTCGTTCCCTGCCATGAGTCCATCCAGTGCAGGCAACACCGGGGCGGTATCGCAAAGACTCACGATGGTGATGAGGAGATCGCCGGCGTCTTCCCTTGAGATCCCGGGGAGGGCTGAAATGGTGCTGTTGACCTTGGAGGCGCAGTTGGCCATCCGTTTGGGCAGTCCCACAACTTCCGTGCCGCGTTCCAGGCCTTCCCAGAAGAGGAGGCGTGGCGCGGTGGCGTCCTCTTGATGATGATCGAACAGGCGGCCGGCGTAGTCCGCCATGGCCGCTGGGCCCTCGCCTTGGATGGGTACTTCATCCATGAGGGAGCTGAGCGCAGCGACGATAACCGCGTCAAAAAGGCCGTTCTTGTTGCCGAAGTACTGGTAGATGCGTTCTTTGTTGACGCCGGCCTCTGCGGCGATTCGATCGATCCGCGCCCCGGCAAGTCCTCGGGTGCAAAACTCCGAGGTCGCCGCCTCGAGCAGGAGTGACTTGGTGCGCTCTGTGTCCCATGCCATAAGTATCAGATTACCATTTCCCAACTAAGTAGTTGTAATTGTTGACGAGAGTGGTTATTGTGAGACCAAGACAATTGCAACTATCTGGTTGGAGAATGCCATGAACGCTCAAGCTACTGGCGAAATTCACCCCGCTGAGGCCACTGCACCAGCCCAGCCGCAAGCACCGTCCGTCCACATGCGGGCCCTCATCACCTGGATGGCGATCTTCCCCTTGGTTTCCATCGGCATGCTGTTGCTCGGGCCGATCATGGAGCCGTGGCACCCCATCCTCCGGGCACTCCTGCTGACTGCGCTTGTGGTTCCGGCAGCAGTCTATTTTGTGGTCCCCAAGCTGTTTGCCGGCCACGGCGCCCTGACGCGCAGGGCAGTGGAGCGCGCCGCCCGCAAGTCCGCTTAAAGACCAACTGACTGGCATTTGTGGTTGCTCCGAGCGTTGAGAACAACCACAACTGCCAGTCAGTTGGGTGGGAGCGCTGGGACTAAACGCCCCGCAGCTGCTCTACCTGGGCAATGGTCGGGTAAGCGGCCTGGGTGCCCTTCTTCGTGGCGGCCAACGCTGCGGCTACCGAGGCGAAGGAGGCCGCGTCCGCGAGGGAATCGCCGACAGCCAGTCGTGCCGCGACAGCTCCCGTGAATGCGTCACCCGCACCGGTGGTGTCTACGGCCGAAACGCGGGTAGGGGCAATGCGTGTGATCTGGTCCTGGCTACCCCGGGCCAACGAATCCAGCACAACAGAGCCGTGGGCGCCCAGCGTTACCAGCACGCGCTGCAAGCCCCTGTCGGCAAACTGGCTGCGAACAGGTTCCCATGCTTCGGCCTCCGCGTCGGCGTCAGGAATGTCTGCTTCGCGGCCAAGGAACAGTGAGGCCTCGTGCGCATTGACCAGCAGCACGTCGCTCAACCCGGCCAGAACCTCCGGTACCTCCGCGTAAGGCGAGAGGTTCAAGATGACGGTAGCTCCGGCGTCGTGCCCTGCTTGTGCAGCGGCGATCACGGTATCGATCGCGACCTCAAGGCAGAGGCAAACCACCGCGGCATTGTTGATGGCATCCGCTGCCGCGCGTACGTCTTCGGGGGTTAGAGTCCCGTTTGCCCCGGCCGAGATGATGATGCTGTTCTCGCCGCTGGCATCCACCGAGATGACCGCGACGCCCGTCGCGGCGTCCGAGCGTCGGACGCGGGTGACGTCCACGCCGGCGTTGGCGGTTGAGTCCAGGAGCATGCTTCCGTTGGCGTCATCGCCCACTGCGCCCACCAGACTGACCTGGGCGCCGAGCTTGCTGGCCGCCACCGCCTGGTTGGCGCTCTTGCCGCCGGGGTTGACCGCGAAACCATTGCCGTGGACCGTCTCGCCGGGCTTGGGAAGGCGGTCGCAATAGATCGTCAGATCGGCGTTCAGGGAGCCGACGACGACGATCCCCGCCGTGGGTGCGTTGGTTTCTGTGCTCATTTGCTTGCCTCGACTTCGGCGCGTGATGCCTCGGCAACTTCTGGAACCTCGGCGACTTCTGCATCCAGAGGTTTCGGGATCAACAGCGAGGCTGCGAAGGCGGCCAGGGTGATGGCGAGACCCACCACCACGACCGTGAGGTACGACGCCTTGGCGTCGCCCAGTGCGGACGTGGCAACGAGGACCGCAGGCAGGACCAGGAAGCTCAGACCGGCGCCGAGGTTGAAGGCGCCCGCGTTCATTCCGGGGAGGAAGCCAGGGTTGCCTTGGGGCGAGAGGACCACGCCCAGTCCGTTCAGCATGATGTTGACGGTACCGGCGTACATGATGCCCAGCAAGGCCGTGCCCACGATCATCATCGGCAGGTTGTTCAAGCCGAAGAACGCGATGATAGCCAGGGCCACAAGGCTGCCCAGCAGGCCGATGCGAAGGACCTTCGTGTAGCCGAGGACCGGGGCGAGCCGGCCGCTGATCGGGCCGAAGAGCCAACCCAGCAGTGCGTACGGCGTGAGGATCATGAGCGACATCTCGGTGGGGCCCACGCCGAAGCCGGGCTCGGCCGCCTGAACGAACGCCGGGACGATCCCATTGATGACCCCGAAGATACCCGTCATGGTCAGCGTCGTGGTCAAAAGCGGCGCCCAGGTGGAACGCTGACGCAGGTGCACGGTTTCCACCATGGGCTCCTTGGCGCGCTTTTCAACAGTCCAGAAGGCGAAGAACGCGACGACGGCAATCAGGATCAGGACAATGGCCAACGTCAGCGTCCCGGCGTCGAAGGCCGTGGCCAGTTTGGAGCCTTCGTTCAAGGCCGTCAGCAGGGCGCCCACCGCGATCACTATGAAGAACACGCCCAGCCAGTCCATGGTGGTTCCGGCAGCGGGTTTGCTCTCTCCCGCCAGGACGGCGATCAGGACCGTTGCCACGAGTGCAAGGGCAACCATGAGCCAGAAAATGCTGCGGAATCCGAAGTTCTCGGCAAAATAGCCGCCCACGAAGGAGTCGACACCAGCCACGCCACCGTTGACCGCGGTGATAAGGCCCATCAGGGTGCCATATTTGCGCGGGTTGCTCACGGCTGAGCGGAGCATGATGAGGCAGAGGGGCACGGTGGGACCACTGACGCCCTGGATGATGCGGCCTACGAAGAGCCACGTGACATCCGGGGCGAGTGCCGCGATGACCGAACCAGCTGCCATCAGCAGCATCATGCCCACAAGGATCTTCTTGCGGCCCACGATGTCGCTGAGGCGGGGGAGGAAGAGGGAGAACAGTGCTGCGGCCGTGAAGAACCAGGTCTGGGACAGGCCGATGGTGGCTTGGTCGGTATGAAGCTCATTGCCGATGGTGACCAAAGCGGGGCTGAGCATGGAGGCGTTGAGCTGGAAGGCAACACAGGCTGCCAGCAAGGCCACCATGAGTGCAGTGACGTTGCCCTTCGCGGACTTGGTTTCCGGTGCGAGGATGGACATTACTTTGCCTCTCCAACTGCGAGGGTGGCTTGCTTGTCGGGGGTTTTCGCACCCGCGGTGGCGTCAGCGGCGCCGTCGAGCGTTGGTTCGCCGATCCGTTCGATCGCATCGGTGACAAGATCCCAGAACTTCTTGTGATCCAGATCCACGGCCACGGACGTGTGGCAGTCCTCCGGGGCGGGTGCGCGGAAGTCGGCCACGGTCATGCCGAGGGTGAGCTTGCCCTGCAGTTCGATGTCCACGGGCACCTTGCGGATTGTCATTACGGTGGGGTCGATGACGTAGGCAACTGCGCAGGGGTCGTGGACCGGGGGGAAGTCGAACCCTTGCGCGTCCTTGTAGGTCTTCTGGAAGAAGTCCATGAGTTCCATGACGAACTTGGCCGGCTTGGTGCCGATTTTTGCTATGCGGTCCACCACCTCGTCCGTGGCCAGCGCCTGGTGCGTGAGGTCCAGGCCAACCATCACCAGCGGCCACTTTTCGTTGAAAACAATGTGTGCGGCTTCGGGGTCAATGATGATGTTGAACTCCGCCGCGGCACTCCAGTTGCCCACGTGGTAGCCGCCGCCCATGAGGACAACTTCCTTGACGCGCTCAACGATTCGCGGCTCCTTGCGGGCGGCCATGGCGATGTTGGTCAGGCCCGCGGTAGGTACCAGGGTGATGGTGCCCGGCTCGTGTGCCATGACGGTTTCAATGATGAGGTCGACGGCGTGGCGCGGGTCCAGCTCGATAGCAGGCTCAGGCTGTTCCGGGCCATCCATGCCTGAATCGCCGTGGATGGTGGGGGCGGTTTTGATGGTGCGGACCAAGGGGCGGTCACAGCCGGCGGCGAACGGAACGCCGGTGATGCCAGCGATGGTGGCTACCGAGAGGGCGTTGCGCGTGACTTTTTCGAGGGTCTGGTTGCCCACCACCGTTGTCACTGCAAGCAGCTCGATGTCCGGGTTGCCGTGGGCCAGCAGCAATGCCACTGCGTCGTCATGGCCGGGGTCGCAGTCAAGAATGATCTTCTTGCGTGCTGTCATCGGATTGGGGTCCACGTTTTGTCTCCACGTCATTGGGGCCTGCCAGGTTCTAACCAAAGCAGGGCAGTAAGCATTCATGGGAATTCTGGCACTGCTTCAAGGGTTACGTCAAGCGCTTAACGTGCATCACGTTAAGCGCTTGATGCCTTGGGCCCCTGTTCACACTCCAACGACGCTACGATCGATGCATGGATACCTTGGATCGGCGGAACCCCCGCTCGCCCCGTGTAACGGCTGCGATGGTGGCCGCCCGGGCCGGGGTTTCCACTGCAACCGTTTCCTTGGTGGCCAACGGCAAGACGCAAGGACGCGTATCCGAGGACAACATTTCACGCGTCCGCTCGGCGATCGCCGAACTTGGCTATGTAGTGGACAGCATTGGGAGTTCGCTGGCTCGCGGGGTCAGCTCCATCGTCATCCTCGTGACGCCGGACGTGTCCAACCCGTTTTTCGCCAACGTGATCGCGGGCGTCCGGGAATCCCTTGGCCCGGAATACCAATTGCTGCTCTCGGTGACCGATGCCGGGGAGTCGCCGCAAGCTGAGGATGTCCGCAGATTGTTGGCACTCCGTCCGGCTGGCTTGTTGGTTGGCGCCCCCAGTGCTGAGTTTCTGGAGGACCTGTCCGCGGCAGGACCGCTTGTGCTCCTCGACGCGCCCGGCCTCGAGTCGTACGCACCATCCGTAAACCTCGACGTCGCCCAAGGCGCGCGTGAGTTGGCGCGTCACCTCGCAGCGTCCGGGCATACCCGCGCCGCCTACATGGACGGGATCACCGGCACCACCACTTTCCACCTCCGCAGGGAAGCCTTCCTTGAAGAAGCAGCCACCTGCGGGCTTTTGGTTGCCGAGGGGCATGTCATCAGCACCGCGATCGACGTCGGTGCTGCCGCTGCCGCGTTCGCCGGCGCCTGGCCGGCGTGGCAGCGCGAGGGGGTGACCGCCGTCGTCTGCGGTACCGATACCCATGCCTATGGCGTGCTGCAGGAAGCGCGTGTGGCAGGCGTCCGGATTCCTGCCGAACTGGCTGTGGCTGGCTTCGATGACCTCCCGTATTCAGCCACCAGCAATCCGAGCCTCACGAGCGTGCACCTGCCGGCCACCCCGCTTGGACGAAGGGCCGGAGAGCAACTCCGCGGGCTCATGGAAGGCCGGGATTTGGAGGAGCCGCACGTGACGCTGGAGAGCTCGCTGGTGATTCGAGGGTCTACGACGCTGGGTTAGGCAATAGCGGGCGGAGCTGGTCCTCGGTGACGGGCAGAGACACCGTGAAATAGACCTGGGGCGCCGTCATATCGCCCCAATCTTCCTTTTTCACTCGCACCACAGATGGAGTGACTTCGGCTATTCGGACCCTCAGCCAGTCGCCGTCGTCGAGCCGTAATTCGTGCGGGTCAGCGAGGTAGCGCAGCCCCAAATCATCGAGAATTTCTTCAGCGCTCAACCAGTCCACAACGTCGGTCCACGGACGGCCCAATAAGTCCATGGCGACGAAGCCATCATTGACGGGCTTCACCCATCCAACGTGCTCGCCGTCCTCCGCGCGTCGGTGTTCGATCCAGTCCGGTCCCATGCCCTTGACGGTAGCACCGCATCCGCTTGGGGTCGTTCTGGCTAGTGGATGACGGCGAGCAAGATGCCCACGAGGACGAACAGGCAGCCGAAGACACGGTTGAGGACCTTCTGGCCGCGCTCATCATGGGTGAACCGCTGGAAAGAACGTGCTGCCAAAGCGAAGAAGAACCACATGACCATGATGTCGATGAACAGAATCGTGGCGGTTAGCACTGCGTATTGCTGAAGCAGCGGCTGCTCCGGCCTGATGAACTGAGGCATGAAGGCAAGGAAGAACACAATTGCCTTGGGATTCAGCAGGTTCACCCAAATGCCGCGTTGGAACATGGACAGCCCGGACTCGTTCTTGCGGCTGTCGACTTGCTCTTTGTCCAGGTCGGGCTTGTGCAGGAACTGCCGGATGCCCAGGTATACGAGGTAAGCCGCGCCCGCGTACCGGATGATGTTGAAGATCACAGGCGAGTTGGAAACCAGCACGCCAACGCCCAGGGCCACGATGACGATGTGGATAACCAAGGCCAATTGCTGGCCGAGTATGCCCCAGATGGAGCGACGGAATCCGGAATTGAGCGAGTTGCTCATCGTGAAAATGGCACCGGCGCCGGGAGTGAAACTGATCAGGGTGCCGGCACCAACCAGGGCCAGCCAAAGTGAAAACTGCACCATGTCAGCTTATGCCGGTGAGGTGGGTGGTCTGGACGCGTTGCTTCCTGACCTTGTTTGGCCGTCCAGAGTGCCAATTGAAGCCCAAACGGGTTGATTTCAGCGCACCCTGAGCCCAAAGAGGGTCAGGAGGCCGCGGCTTAGGGCAAACTGGTGCCGTGAGCGGAATCCCGTGGGTACTGCACGTTGACCTCGACCAATTCATTGCGGCTGTCGAGGTCCTCCGGCGCCCCGAGCTCGCAGGCAAACCGATCATTGTGGGTGGTCGCGGGGATCCGACGGAACGTGCCGTGGTATCCACGGCATCCTACGAAGCCAGGGCATTCGGCGTCGGCTCCGGAATGCCTCTGCGGATAGCGGCACGCAAAGTACCGGATGCCATCATTCTGCCTGTCGACCAGGACGCCTACCTAGCGGCCTCGCACGTAGTGATGGCCACCTTGCGCGCACAGCCGGGAGCCACGGTTCAGGTGCTCGGTTGGGATGAGGCCTTTGTTGGCATCGAGACCGAGGACCCGGAAGCGTATGCCCGGCAGATCCAAGCTGCCGTCCTGGAACAAACCCAGTTGCACTGCAGCGTGGGCATCGGCGACACGTTGGTCCGGGCAAAGAATGCGACGGATTTCGGTAAACCAGCTGGCATTTTTCGGCTTACCAAAGAGAACTGGCTCGACGTCATGGGCAGTAAGCCCACCAAGGAGCTGTGGGGCGTCGGACCCAAGGTGTCGCAACGGCTGGCAAAGCACCACATCACCACAGTCGCCGAGCTTGCTGCGTCCGATCCCCAGGACTTGGTCCCGGAGTTCGGCCCCAAGATGGGCCCTTGGTATGCGCAGCTCGGACGAGGCGAGGGTGCCAACGAAGTGGACGACACCCCGTGGGTTGCCCGGGCACACGGCCGCGAGACCACGTTCCAGCAGGACCTCACCGAGCCCTCCCAGATCAGCGACGCCATCAAGGAGCTGACAGCGCGGGTCCTTGAAGACGTGGCGGCCGAGGGGCGGCCGGTGGTGGGGCTGACCCTCAAAGTCCGGTACGCCCCGTTCTTCACCAAGACCTACGCAAGGAAGATTCCAGAGACCTTCGATCGGGACGAAGTCCTCGCGCAAGCCTTGGACGTTACGGCGCGGATCGAGCCCGACCGTCCCATCCGGCTTCTGGGACTACGCGCTGAAATGTCGATGCCCGATGACGCCCGAAGAGGACACACCCCCACCCGCAGTGGATGGTGACAGCGGCGCCTGTGTACATGCCCGACGGCGATAGGCCGGCTACCAGCGCGGGTGGATCGCTTCGCGGAAATACCGATCATAGATGTCCTGGACCCCAGCGGTGAGCCCTGAACCTACGGACTGCATCGCTCCCGCCTCCGCGTTCGCATGTGCTTGGACTGAAGAACGGGCACCGGGGATGACCGTGCTGACGCCGTCCTGGGCGATGACCCAGGCGAGGGCCGCTTGGGCGGTGCTGACGCCGTCGGGCACTAATGCGCTGAACTCTTGGGCGGCTTTTACCCCGGTGGCGAAATCGACACCCGAGAAGGTCTCGCCGACGTCGAACGAGGACCCATCGCGGTTGTAGTTGCGGTGGTCGTTCTCCGCGAACTCGGTTTCCGGCGTGTACTTTCCGGACAGCAGTCCGGAGGCCAGCGGCACTCTGGCGATGATGCCGACTCCGGCCTGCTTTGCTGCCGGGAGGACTTCATCGAGCGGCTTGAGCCGGAACGCGTTCAGGATGATCTGCACGGACGCAGTGTTCCCGCGGTTGATGGCTTCAAGGGCTTCGTCAGTCCGCTCGACACTGACGCCGTAGTTGCGGATAACGCCTTCGCTGACGAGGGTGTCCAAGGCGTCGTACACCTCATCCCGCGTGTAGACGGCGGTGGGCGGGCAATGTAATTGGACGAGGTCCAAGGTGTCCTGCTGCAAGTTCCGGCGCGAACGGTCAGTCCATTCGCGGAAGTTGGCGAGGGTGTAGTTTTCGGGCACTTGGTCCACGCGCCGGCCCATCTTGGTGGCAACCATCAGGTCCAGCCCGGGATTGGCGCGGAGGAAGCGTCCGATCAGCTGCTCGCTTCGACCATCGCCGTAGACATCGGCTGTGTCGAAGAAACTGACGCCGCCGTCAACCGAGGCTTCCAGGACGGCAAGTGCGTCTTCCTCTGTGACATCGCCCCAGTCCGCTCCGAGTTGCCACGTGCCTAGTCCAACGGTGGACACCGACCTGCCGGTCTTACCAAGTATGCGCTGTTCCATGGATTCGACTATATGGGGTCAATGGTCGTCCATTCGCGCCACTTTCCCCATCAAGTACCGCCGCTCCTGCAGACTGCCCGTCTTTTTTGCCGCGGCGAGGTAGGCGGCGCGCGCGTCCGCATAAGAGCCCGCCATTTCATGCAGGTGGCCCCGCACCGCATCCAGGCGGTGCGACCGCCCGATCGCCGAATCCAGCCCGGCGAGCATCTCAAGCCCGGCGGCTGGCCCCTTCACCATGGCCACAGCCACAGCACGATTCAGCGTCACCACGGGACTGGGCGCTACGGCTTCAAGGACCGTGTACAAGGCGAGAATCTGCGGCCAGTCCGTTTCGGCATCGGACGGCGCCTCCGCATGAACGGCCGCGATCGCGGCCTGGAGCTGGTATGGCCCAGCCGCGCCACGTCCAAGCACGGAAGACAGGAGCGCGATGCCTTCCTCTATCTGCCCGCGGTTCCATAAACTCCGATCCTGTTCGGACAGCGGCACGGGCATCCCGTCAGCCAGGGTGCGCGCGGCACGACGGGAGTCCGTCAGCAGCATCAGAGCGAGCAAACCGGTGGCCTCGAACTCGGCCGGCGCCGCGCTCACCAGCAGGCGTGCCAAGCGGATCGCTTCGGTGGTGAGGTCTTCGCGCTGCAGTGAGTCACCTGAGCTTGCCGCGTAGCCTTCGTTGAAGATCAGGTACAGGACGTGAAGTACGACGCCGAGCCTCGCCTTGCGCTCGGACGCCGGCGGCAGGTCGAACCGGGCGCCCGCCTTCTGGATCCCCTGTTTGGCACGGCTGATGCGCTGGCCCATGGTCGCCTCGGGGACGAGGAAAGCAGAGGCGATTTCCGCCGTCGTGAGTCCTCCTACGGCCCGGAGCGTCAAGGCGAGTTGCGACGGTGCGCTGATCGAAGGGTGGCAACACAGGAACATCAGGGTCAGAGTGTCGTCGGCTTCGGACACGGTGCTGTCCTGGAAGTGGACCTCCATTGCGGCGACGCGTTCCTCCCGGGCGCGGCGCGCGCTTTCACTGCGCCACACATCAACCAGCCGGCGCGATGCGACAGCCAGCAGCCATCCTTTGGGATTTGCTGGCAGTTCGGATGGCCATTGGAGCGCGGCCTCAATGAGGGCTTCTTGCACCGCATCCTCGCAGGCGTCGAACTGTCCGTGGTTGCGCGCCAGCACGCCGAGGACCTGCGGCGCCAAGGTGCGCAGCAGGTCCTCAATGTCGCGTGGGGGAACCTCGCGTGGGGCAACGGCCAAATTAGACCTCCGGGGGACCGTCCGGGATAGGGCGGAGCTCAACCACTTGCGAGTACTTGACGATGCTCGAGCAGATTTCCACGGCGCGTTCCTCGCTGGCCACGTCCACCACCCAGTACCCGATCAGCGATTCCTTCGACTCGGCGTAAGGACCGTCCGTGGTGATGACGCCGTCCGGGGTTTGCCTGACGAGCTTTGCTGTGCCGGGATCGGCCAAGCCTGCATTGAAGACCAGTTCACCGGAATCGCGGAGGTCCTCGTCGATCTGGATCATGAACCCGATCATTTCCTTGATCCACTCCGGATCGGCGGTTTCCATCATGCCCTCGGCGGACCCGAACATCATGATCATGTATTTCATCTCAAACTCCTTATGAAGGGGCGCCCTGTTTGGGGTGCTTTCACTCATGGGTCGGAACTGCGGGGCGCTTTTCTACATGGTTCGGCAAAATTTTTTTGGAAAGTTCCTTTACGCGAAAACTAGGCCCGGGCGATTACCTCGCCGTTGGGAATCAGGAAGTAGCCATCGTCCGTGGCTCCCCAGCGGTGCCAGCCCGCAGCGATCCGGGCGAGATCGGCCTCATTGGCGAACCCGTACTCGAGGGCTTGCTCAGCAAAGGCGGAGTGAAGGACACGCTCACTCCACACGCGCGACTGCCACGCCCGCTGTTGAGCCGTGGCATAGAGCCAGTTGCTGCTGCTCGGCGCCACCTGGGCGAAGCCTGCCTGCTGTGCCCACGAGACCAATCGACGGCCGGCATCCGGTTCGGCACCGTTGCGCCGTGCGATCTTCTGGTAGAGCTCCATCCAGTCATCGAGCTCGGGGACTTCCGGGTACCAGCTCATGCCGTGGAAATCGGCGTCTCGGACTGCCACGATCGCGCCCGGTTTGGCCACGCGGCGCATCTCACGCAGTGCGGCGACGGGATCGGTGAGGTGCTGGAGGACTTGATGGGCGTGGACGAGGTCGAAGGTCTCGTCCTCAAACTCGAGATCGTAGATGTTGCCGGTGCGGAACTCCACGTTGTCTACGCCACGGTCCTTCGCCAGTTCCGTTGCCTGGGCGACGATGTCCGCCGAGCGGTCCAAGCCGATGACCTGCGCGGGTGCAACCAGCCCCGCGAAATCGCACGTGATGCTGCCTGGTCCGCACCCGACGTCGAGGACCGACGTCCCCGGGGTGAGATGCGGAATGACAAACGCGGCCGAATTCTCGGCCGTCCGGGAGGCGTGGGCCCGGACAACCGACTCGTGGTGCCCGTGGGTGTAAACATCTTCAGGCTGCTGCGCGTTCATAGGGAAACGCTACAACTTCGCCGGTGGATTTCGGCGGAATGCGGTTAGTTGCCGTTCTCCGCGGTTTCGGTGCGTGCTGCCACGGTGGCCTCGATCATGTCCGTCATGAAGCGTCGGACAACGTCCAGTTCGTCAGCACTGTACGCGCCCATGGCCTGGCCCATGCGGATGGCCAGCGGCATGAACATGGCACTTCCATCCTGGTAGGCCTTCGGCGTCATGACCAACTGGATCTGGCGCCGGTCCGTGCCGACACGTTCGCGCACTACGTGTCCCGACGCGTGAAGCCGGTCCACCAGCGCGGTAGTGGCTGGAGAACTCAGGCGTAGTTCGTTGCGCAGGACGCCAGGTGTTACAACACGACCCGCGGCAGAATGTCGCATGATCACTGCCAGGGCGTTGAGATCCGTCCGGTGCATGTCGTTCCGGCCGCCGGCTGCGTCGACATAGTGGTTGGCTTCCAAGGTGAAGTCCTGAAGGAGGCGCACCAAGTCCTGGGGTGCCGCTGTTTCCGGGCGTTCGCCACCGGGGTGCGGGCCTGAAACTGCAGCCATTCTGCCCTCCCGATTGCGTTGGTAATTACTGCCCTGTCGGATATTACTCCCAGCCCAGCAGGAACCCGGCATCAGTAAAATGGTTCACTCTTGGAATAGTTCCATCGTAGAGATATTCTGTGGTGGAATAAAGACTTCCCCACGTCTCGGAAGAAGGACTCATGAACCCGCAGAAGGTACCGTTCTGGCTTCGATGGCTGGTGCCCGTAGTGCTCGTCATCATCTGGCTTGGCATTGCCGGCGTTGGCGGCCCAACGTTCGGGCGGTTGGACGAGGTCTCCTCCAATGACCAGGCTTCGTTCCTCCCAGCAGGTGCCGAAGCGACGGAAGCAGGCAACTGGCAGGCGAAGTTCCGGGAGTCCAAGGAGATCCCTGCAGTGGTCATTGTCGAGAACGGGACTGCCTTCACCCCGGCCCAGCTCAGCGAAGCAGCCCAGCTGAAAGCCGACATTGAGGCACTCAAACTGGGGGACGCCGTCGTCGGGCCTCTTCCCTCGGAGGACGGCAAAGCGGTCCAATTCATTGTGCCAATAGCGTCTTCGGATGAACTGCGCGACAAGATCCAGGAGCTCCGAGACGTCGTTCAGCCGGGTGCCCCGGAGGGAATGCGAGCGTTTGTCACGGGTCCCGCGGGCCTGACCGCTGATCTCGTGAACGCGTTCGGTGGCATCGACGGCATCCTCCTCCTCGTGGCGCTCGGCGCCGTGTTTGTCATTTTGCTGCTCGTGTACCGCTCGTTCGTGCTGCCTCTGGCGGTCCTCCTGACATCGGTTTTTGCGCTTTGCGCCGCGATTCTCATGGTGTTCGCGATGGCCAAACTGGGCTGGATCCAGCTGAACGGCCAGAGCCAAGGCATCCTGTCCATCCTGGTGATTGGCGCGGCCACCGACTATGCGCTGCTGTACGTGGCCCGATTCCGCGAGGCCTTGACCCACACCACCAACCGTACGAGGGCAGTGCTCACGGCATGGAAGGCCTCCTTCGAACCGATCCTCGCGTCCGGCGCGACCGTCATCATCGCCCTGCTTTGCCTGCTCTTCTCCGACCTGAACTCCAACAAGGCGCTGGGCCCTGTGGCAGCTGCCGGAATCCTTTGCTCGCTCTTCGCCGCGCTTACCCTCCTGCCAGCGCTCATGGCCCTGCTGGGCCGCGCCGCCTTCTGGCCCTTCCGTCCCAAGCTCCTGCCCGACGACGAACGCGAACCTGAGCTGGTTACTGGACTTGAGGGGCAAAAGGGTCTGTGGCGCGCAACTGCTTCCTTGGTTTCCCGCCGGCCGCGCACCGTATGGGTGGCTTCGGTCCTGCTGCTCTTGGTGGCCTCGGCAGGCGTCCTGCAGTTGAAGGCCAACGGCGTCCCTCAAACGGACGTCATCCTTTCGGCCTCCGACGCCGTGGACGGCCAGGACGCGCTGGCCCGGCATTTCGACGCCGGCAGCGGCAGCCCCGCCGTCGTGGTCGCTTCTGAAGATGCCGCGCAGGATGTGCTGGACAAGGTCAAAGCTGTCGACGGTGTGGGCGACGCCTATCTCCTGGCTGACGGAAATGTGCCCATCACCGGCGCTCCGGGGACTCCGGCCGATCCTGCCGTTCGTGAGGGCAAGGTGCTGATCAATGCGACGCTCGACTCTGCCGCCGACTCGATTCAAGCCGAAGAAACAGTGAAGTCATTGCGGTTGGCGGTCAAAGAGGTCGACGCCGGCGCCTTGGTAGGTGGGGTCACCGCCACTGCGCTGGATACCAACACCACCGCGCAGCGGGACTTGATGGTCATCATCCCCATCGTCCTGGTGGTCATCCTTTTCATCCTGATGCTCCTGCTGCGCTCCGTTGTGGCGCCTGTACTGCTGGTGTTGTCCGTGGTCCTGTCCTATGCGGCGGCCATGGGTGTTTCAGCGTGGGTCTTCAACGGGGTCTTCGGTTTCTCGGGCGCCGATGCCACAGTTCCCCTCTTCGGATTTGTGTTCCTGGTGGCATTGGGTGTGGACTACAACATCTTCCTGATGAGCAGGGTGCGCGAGGAATCGCTGAAGCACGGGACACGGCCTGGAATCCTGCGGGGCTTGGGCGTTACAGGTGGAGTAATTACGTCCGCGGGTGTTGTGTTGGCCGCTACCTTTGCCGCCCTCGGAGTCATTCCCATCATGTTCCTGGTGCAGTTGGCGTTCATCGTGGCCTTCGGGGTGCTGTTGGACACGATTCTGGTCCGCTCTCTACTGGTGCCCGCACTCGCGTACGACATCGGAGACCGGATTTGGTGGCCAAGGAAGCTTGGCCGTCAGCCTCATGCGCTTACGCGTCGCCGTGAGGAGGAGCCGATGGCGGCAGTTAATCATTCGTCCACGACGACGTAGCCCCCGCCTCCGTCCACGGTGACTCGTTGGCCCGTCTTGAGCAGCTTGGTGGCGTTGCCGGTTCCCACGACTGCAGGTATGCCGTACTCCCGGGCAACCAGCGACGCGTGCGCGGCGAGGGTTCCGCCGTCAGTGACCACCGCGGCGGCCCGAGCGAAAAGGGGCGTCCATGCTGGTGCGGTGGATCGCGCTACGAGTATCTCGCCATCGAGGAAGCTGTCGAATTCCTCCAGGTCTGACATAACCCGCACCCTGCCCGTGGCGCGTCCAGTGCTGGCCGGGTGGCCGACGATTGCACCGGCGGGTATCTCGTGGGTTGTCCTGGCTGCGTCAACTGCGCTTGCCACCGGATCAGCTCCGAACCTGCCCGGTTCGCCAATAATGAGTGGTGCGTCCAGCCGCCGTTGCATCTGCCAGGTTGCGCGGCGGTTTCCTACCAGCTCGCTTTGGTCCGTCGAGGCGTTCATCACCTCACTCAGGTGGAGGAAATGGATGTCCTGCGGGTCCTCGATGGCTCCTGCGGTGGCGAGGTTTTCTCCCAGCCGTTGGGCGCAACGGCGCAGGACCGGCCATCCCAGGGTGAGGTAAAGGGACTGTTCTTCCCGTAGGGCGGCGTAGTACTGGGCCATCGTCAGGAGGGAATCAAAGCGAGTGAAGGCCCTGGGACTATCAAGCAGCACTGCCCTGGCCGCGGTTTCGGCTGCCTTTCGCTGTGCGTCAAGCGCATCCTTGCCTGCGGTGGTTGAATCCGCTTCTTGGCTACGGATGCCGGCCTCGCCGTAGGTCGGGTGGTACCAGTCGAGGGAGTAGACGGCCGATTCCGATGGTGTCGCAGTGCTGCCGCTAAGGCCGCTGCTGCCGGTGAGGCCGCGGAGGAGTGCCTGATGGCCGAGCAGCCCTGCGGGTTTGTCGCTCAAGGGAGCGGCTAGGTGCTTTTGCCAGAACCTGGCCAGGGCCGCTTCGATTTTCCAAGCAGATCCGCCGACCACGGCCAGTGACCAGAGGTAGATTCCCGCCTGCTGGGCGATGGCATTCACAAGCTCGATGAGCCTTGCCGGGGATGCGGTGTCCACTTCCTGCTCGGCACTGCGCACGAGTTCCCGATAGTCGGGCAGCAACTGGTGTCGCCATTTCAGTTCCAGCCCATGGAGAACAGCGCGGTGCGCCGCAGCCGGATTGCGGGAGACCCGGAGAAGGACGTTGAAAAGGAACCATGGCAGGCGACCACGGCTTCGAACTATCAAAGGCGCCACAATCCTTGGGGACGGAATCGGCGGGGCGTTGTAGTACCAGCCGTTGACGGAGCCGTAACGAAACGGCACCCGCACCTGAATATCGTCTTCCATGCCGTCGAGATATCCGGCCTCGATCCGGGGCAGAAGCCAGTCCTCGAACAGCGGCGTCATGGGATCTGGAAGCCATTCACCGAGCCTGAAGTTCCGTGCCCACAGGCCTTCGCCCGGAGCCGTCCAAGCTGCTGGGGTGGGAAGCGCCGTCATCGGGCGGGCCTGAAGAAGGAATAGGGCACCGTCGTGGTCCAGCGCCCACTCGATGTCTTGCGGCACTCCCGCTCGTTCGTGGATCCGACGGGCCAGCGCCGCTACTTGCCGTGCTTGGTCCGAGGTGAGGATGTTGCCGTCCCTGTTGCACGTGGCGTCGCTGGCGCGGACTGTCCATTGCTCTCCGACTGCTTCACCGGACACCAGCGACTCCCCAAGACCCGCGACGGCAGTGACAATGGTTTCGTCGAGGTCGCCGGTCAGTGGGTTGGCAGTAAAGGCAACGCCGGCGGCATGGGGCTGGACCATCTGTTGAACGAGTACCGCCATGGAAGGGCTTGCCGCATCGCCGCGGGCCGCTGCTCCGAGAGCAGTCTCATACGCTGCAACTCGTTGCTCCGCAGCGGAGGCAAAGCATTGCCGCACAGCATGCTCGAGGTCATCCTGCTCAACGTTCAGAAAGGTTTCGTAGAGACCTGCATAAGAAGCGCCGTCGAGGTCCTCGGCGGCGGAAGAGGACCTGACAGCGTACGGCCCCGGGCCTATCCTGCCGGCAGCAACTTTCAGAGCGCCCGCGAGGTTATTGCCGAGTTGCCCCACCACCTCCGACGTGACGACGAACCCCGCTGGCACCTTGAAACCCTCTGCCGTGAGCTCGGAAAGAGTGGCTGCTTTGCTGCCCAACACCGCCCGGTCTGCGCTCGCAGAGCCAAGCTGCGGAAACTCGCTCATAGCCACGGCTCTCCCTCTTCGCAGACACTTCCGGTTTCAGACAGTGGCGGTTTTAGATAGTCGCGGAGCGTCTTTCGATCATTATGGTGTCGCGCCATTGCCCCGCGAGTGGGCCAAGAGGCATCCGGGCGATCCGATTCCGTCGGCCGACAACTGTAAAGCCCTCCGCGACATGCAGCCGGATGCTCGCTTCATTCTCGGGAAATACGCTGGCCTGGATCGTCCAGATTCCTGCTTCTTCAGTGGAGGTGATCAGCGCGCGGAGAAGGGCCTTGCCTACACCCAAACCACGGGCTTCCCCGGCCACGTAAATGGAATGCTCCACGACGCCCGCGTACGCTGCACGCGAGGAGATCGCGGATACGGCTGCCCAACCGAGGATCCGGCCTTCTGCTTCCGCGACCAACCGGTGATCCTTGAGTCTTGTAGCGTCGAATTGCTCCCACTCAGGAGCAGCGGGCTCGAACGTGGCGTTCCCGGACTCGATGCCTTCAGTGAAGATCTCCCGGACCACCGGCCAATCGGGCGGGGTCATTTTGCGGATCCGGACCTCGCTGTTGCGCATTGACGGGATGTTGGGTGTCGTCTCCCTTGCCCCTGTTGTCTCGCTTCTCACAGGGTCTCCAGCAGGCCGGAAGTCCGCTCAATGGCACCCGGGACCAAGGAGTAGTACGCCCATGTGCCCCGCTTTTCGCGGTGCAGAAGGCCGGCATCCACCAAGATCTTCAAATGATGTGAGACCGTCGGCTGGCCGAGGTCCAGGGGCTCGGTGAGATCGCAGACGCACGCTTCGCCGCCGTGTGCGCTTTTGACGATGGACAACAGGCGGAGCCGGTTGGGATCAGCGAGTGCCTTAAACACAGAGGCGCGGACCTGGGCTTCATAAGCATCGAGGGAGGGCTGGGCTGAAGGCTCGCAGCAAGCTTCATCGCCAGTACTTGCCGGCCTATCCACAGCTGGGAGTTCGTCCGCGTGTAGCAGCTGAAGGGTTTGCGGGGAGTCCATACACCCATTATGCACATAGATTGACAATCATCGATATGGATGCTGATACTTATATCGAACTTCATCAATCTAATGCCTTGGCTGTTGCCGGGCAGAATTCCAGGAGCCTAGTGAGCACGTCGACGCAGACCGCAGCCCGTAAGCCTGAGGGCGGCGCCGCCGTCGTAGGACGGCTTTCGGCAGTGGACCGTTTGCTGCCGGTGTGGATCATCGCCGCCATGGCGCTCGGCCTGCTTTTGGGAGGTCTCGTCCCGGGCCTCAATTCGTGGTTGGAAGCGGTGAAAGTTGGCGAGGTGTCCTTGCCAATTGCCGTTGGGCTATTGGTCATGATGTATCCGGTTCTAGCGAAAGTGCGATACGACCAAGCAGGCAGCGTGCTGACGGATCGTCGGCTGATGGTTACTTCCTTGGTTATCAACTGGTTTTTGGCCCCAGCATTCATGTTCGCGTTGGCATGGATTTTCCTTCCTGACCTGCCCGAATACCGCACAGGACTCATCATCGTCGGCTTGGCCCGCTGTATCGCCATGGTGATGATCTGGAACGATCTCGCTTGCGGTGATCGCGAATCCGGCGCCGTGCTGGTATTCGTTAACTCGGTGTTCCAAGTGATCGCATTCGGAGGCCTTGGCTGGTTCTACCTCCAGTGGCTTCCGGCACTCCTGGGCCTGCCCACCACCAGCGCGAACTTCTCTTTCTTGGCGATCACGGCATCGGTAGTGGTCTTCCTGGGCATTCCACTGCTAGCTGGCTTCCTCACCCGGGGGCTGGGTGAACGGGCGAAGGGCCGCGACTGGTACGAGGGCCACATGCTTCCAAGGATCGGGCCCTGGGCGCTGTACGGGTTGTTGTTCACCATCACGCTGCTTTTCGCCATGCAGGGTGGAACCATCATGGCCCGGCCCCTGGATGTCCTCCGGATCGCGCTGCCACTGCTGGTCTACTTCCTCGTGGTGTTCGGGGCGGGAATCGCGATAGGCAAATGGCTGAACCTCGGTTACGCCAAAACCGTCACACTCGCCTTCACTGCCGCCGGCAATAACTTTGAATTGGCCATCGCAGTGGCCATTGGCACTTTCGGGGTCACGTCGGGTCAGGCACTTGCCGGCGTCGTTGGGCCCTTGATTGAAGTGCCCGTCCTTGTTGCACTTGTGTATGTAGCCCTCTGGGCGCGCAAGCGCTATTTCACCCCCGCGATGATCGCTGCCCCACCCTTGGAGGAGAAGCATGACCACCACTGAAACCAGCAAGAAGCCCTCCGTCCTGTTCGTCTGCGTCCACAATGCCGGCCGATCCCAGATGGCTGCCGCGTTCCTGACCACTCTTGCCAAGGGCGAGATCGAGGTCCGCTCCGCCGGTTCCCAGCCCGCCGACAAGGTCAACCCGGCCGCCGTCGAGGCCATGGCCGAGCTGGGCATCGACATGTCGGCCGAAATCCCCAAGGTACTCACCACCGAAGCCGTCAAGGAATCCGACGTCGTCATCACCATGGGCTGCGGCGACGAATGCCCGTACTTCCCTGGCAAGCGGTATGAAGACTGGGTCCTGGAAGACCCAGCTGGCCAGGGTGTTGACGCGGTCCGGCCTATTCGGGATGAAATAAAGACACGTATCGAGGGCCTGATCGACTCCCTCATCCCTGCCTCCAGGTAATCCGGCTTCCCCCATAGGAGAGATTCTCGTGAGTAATGACATCAGCGCCGAACAACTGATCATCATCGGCTCGGGTCCGGCTGGCTACACCGCGGCCATCTACGCCGCCCGGGCAGGGCTCAAACCGCTCGTCCTGGCCGGTTCGGTCACTGCGGGTGGCGCTTTGATGAATACCACCGAGGTCGAAAACTTCCCCGGCTTCCCCGCCGGTATCCAGGGTCCCGAGTTGATGGACGGACTCCAGGAGCAGGCCGAGAAGTTCGGCGCCCGCATCGTGTTCGACGACGTCACAGAAGTCGATCTGAAACATCACCTCAAGCGGGTGGTCACCGGCGCGGGGGAGACGCACGAAGCGCCCGCTGTCATCCTCGCTACTGGCTCGGCCTACAAAGAACTCGGACTGCCGGAGGAGAAAAAGCTCAGCGGGCACGGCGTATCCTGGTGCGCCACGTGCGACGGTTTCTTCTTCCGGGAGCAGGACATCATCGTGGTCGGCGGTGGAGACTCTGCCATGGAAGAAGCCACGTTCCTGACACGTTTCGGCAAGTCCGTCACTGTCGTGGTCCGGAAGGACGAACTTCGTGCTTCGCGCATCATGGCCCAGCGCGCCAAGGACAATCCCAAGATCAGCTTCGCCTGGAACTCCGCCGTCACCAAGATCCACGGCGACACCAAAGTCACCGGAGTGACTCTCACTGATACCCGCACTGGAGAAACCCGGGAACAGGCTGCCACAGGGATCTTCGTTGCCATCGGTCATTTGCCCCGCACCGAACTTGTCGCCGGGCAGGTAGACCTCGACGCCGAGGGTTACATCAAAGTCGATTCGCCCACCACCTGCACCAATCTCTCCGGGGTCTTCGCATGCGGGGATGCAGTGGATCACCGGTACCGCCAGGCGATCACCGCCGCCGGAACGGGGTGTGCTGCAGCGCTGGATGCTGAACGATTTCTGGCGGCACTTGAGGACGCAGACAGCATAGCTACGGCACTGGTGGAAGAACCCACCCACGCCTGAGGATCTTTAAGCGCCTGAGGATCTTCAACGATGAAAGAGGACACCATGGAGCCAGCGAAGAAGCTTCCCGTCGCGGTGATCGGTGCCGGCCCGGTCGGTTTGGCCGCAGCAGCGCACTTGCTCGAACGTGGCCTCGAGCCAGTCATCTTTGAAGCTGGACCTGCTGCAGGTGCCGCCATCGAACAATGGCGCCACATCCGGCTCTTCTCGCCTTGGCGGTTCAACATCGATGCCGCCGTCGCCCGCCTCTTGGAACAAGCCGGCTGGGAATCTCCCCGCCTCACTGCCCTGCCTTACGGTGGGGAGCTCATCGACAACTACCTCACCCCGCTGGCAGCCATGCCGGTCATCGCGTCCCGGTTGCAGACGGGGGCCCGCGTTATCGCAGTTACCCGCCGAGGACTGGACAAGACCCACGTCCGTGATCGGGACACCACTCCTTTCCTGGTCAGGGTGGAGCACGCAGACGGCGAAACGCGCGATCACGTTGTGGCTGCAGTCATCGACGCCTCCGGCACGTGGCCAACCCGCAATCCACTGGGCACCTCAGGGTTGCCCGCCATTGGCGAAGACACGGCAGCGAACCGCATATCTTCGCCGCTCCCAGACGTCAAAGGCCGGGACCGGACCAGCTTTGCCGGCCGTCGCGTTCTCGTCGTGGGCGCTGGACACTCGGCTGCGAACACCCTGATCAATTTGGCCGAACTCTCCAAGGACGAACCCAACACCCGGATCCTTTGGGCCGTGCGAAGCGGCTCCGCAGAGAAGGTCTACGGTGGCGGAGACGCCGATGGACTGCCCGCCCGAGGCCAACTCGGCGCGAGGCTCCGGAGGCTCGTCCAAACCGGCAACATCCAACTGCACACACGTTTCGGCATAGTTGGCCTGAAAACGCTCGATTCCGGAGTGAGCGTTGAATCCGTTGACGGACGCACGCTGGATGTCGATGTCATCGTTCCCTGCACCGGCTTCCGCCCGGATCTGGAGATCCTGCGCGAACTCCGCCTCAACCTCGATCCTGCCGTTGAAGCACCCACTGAACTCGGCCCATTGATTGACCCCGAATTCCACTCCTGCGGCACTGTCCCTCCACACGGTGCCAAGGTGCTGGCGCATCCTGAGAAAGACTTCTACATCGTGGGCATGAAGTCCTATGGCCGTGCCCCTACCTTCCTGCTGGCAACGGGCTATGAGCAGGTCCGTTCAGTCGCCGCTGCACTGGCTGGTGACCACCAAGCGGCGGACATAGTGCAACTGGAATTGCCGGAAACCGGAGTTTGCTCTACCGACGCCGGGACCAGCTGCGATGTTCCCGCCACAATCATCAACGAAGAAGCGGATTCGGGCTGCTGTGCTTCACCCGGGCCAGCTTTCGTCGGCTTCCCGACCGGACTCGCCCACGGCCGTTCTGGGAATTAGTCGCTAGGCGTTGACGGTGTTGCGTTCGCGATAGCCATCGGCGGCGTAGACGCCCAGAATCCGCACCTCCGTGGTGAAGAATTCCAGCTCCTCCAGCGCCCGGCGGAGACGTGCGTCCCCAGGGTGCCCTTCGACGTCGGAGATGAACATTGTGGCCGCGAACTCGTTGCCCACCATGTAGCTCTCAAGCCTGGTCATGTTCAGGCCGTTGGTGGCAAAACCGCCCAACGCTTTGTAGAGCGCTGAGGGGACGTTGCGCACACGGAACACGAAGCTCGTGATCGCGGGACCGGGGAGCTCCTCCTTGGTGGGGATTTCGCGCTCCCGCGCCAGAACCACAAAGCGAGTGGTGTTGGTGGGGTCATCCTCGACGCCAGAGGCCAGGACATCCAGACCGTACAAGCCTGCGGCCAGCGGAGGAGCGAGGGAAAGCTTGCGGGGATCGTTCCAGTCGCGCACCTCCCTGGCTGATCCTGCCGTGTCTCCGGCGATAACTGGCTTGAGGCCCGCTTCCCGGATGATCTTGCGGCACTGGCCCAAAGCGTGGATATGGCTGTGAACCTCTGTTGCGCCTTCAATGGTGCTGCCTGGAATGCCCAACAGATCGAATCGGATCGGCAGGAAGTACTCGCCCACGATTTGCAGCTTGGACTGGGGGAGCAGTACGTGGATGTCAGCCACACGTCCGGCGATGGAATTCTCAATCGGGATCATCGCCAGCTCGACTTCGCCCGTGGAAACAAGTTCAAACGCGTCCTCGAAGCTGGCGCACGGCACGCTTTCGAGTTCGGGGAACATTTCCTTGCACGCGAGATCCGAATTGGCTCCCGGTTCACCTTGATACGCAATCTTCTGGGCCATGGTGTTCATGCTTTCACGCGGAGCACCCTCAAACCCAACTAGGGGACAGATAACGGCGCTATGACGGTTCAGAGCGACGTTACCTGTCCCCCAGTTGGGCCAGGGGGCGGGACTAGCCGTTGATGATCTGTGGAACGCCGAGGGCCTTGAGGCCTTCCGCGCCGAACTCCAGGCCATAGCCGGACTGCTTTGCGCCACCGAAGGGGATACGCGGATCCACTGCGCCGTGCTTGTTGATCCACACGGTTCCGGCTTGGATGCGGGAGGCGACCTCGCGGGCGGCAGCCAGGTCGGAGGACCAGACTGAGGCGCCGAGTCCGACGTCGAGCGCGTTTGCTTTGGCGACTGCCTCGTCAACGGTGCTGTACCGGATGATCGGCAGGGCAGGGCCGAACTGTTCCTCGGCCACCAGCGGGTTGTCGTTGTCGATGTCGGCTACCAACGTGGTGGGGTAGAAGTTGCCGGGCTGATCGGCGTCGGGGTTGCCGCCGAGCAGAATGCGGGCGCCGGATGCGCGGGCAGCCTCCACCAAGCGGGCCACGATGTCGTACTGCTGACGGTTCTGCAGCGGGCCAAGGACGTTGTTCTCGTCCAGGCCATTGCCCATCGGCATCGCAGCAGCAACGGCGGCGAGTTCAATGCACACTGCCTCGTACAGCGAGTCGTGGACGTAGAGGCGCTTCAGCGCGGCGCAGGTCTGGCCGGTGTTGATGAACGCACCCCAGAAAAGGCCCTCGGCGATGGCTTTGGGGTCAGCGTCGGGGAGGACGATGCCGGCGTCGTTGCCGCCGAGTTCCAGCGTGAGGCGCTTGACCGTATCCGCCGAGGAACGGATGATCGCCTTGCCTGTAGCGGTGGAGCCGGTGAACATGACCTTGCCGATTGCCTCGTGCGCTGCCAGGGCCTCGCCGACGTCGCGGCCACCGGACACCACGGAAAGCAGGCCCTCGGGCAGTTCCTGGTTGATGATCGTGGCCAACGCCAGCACGGACAGCGGAGTGTATTCGGAGGGCTTTACCACCACGGCGTTGCCCATGCGCAGGGCCGGCGCGATCTGCCAGACCGTGATCATCATGGGCCAGTTCCAGGGGCCGATGGCACCCACGACGCCGATGGGCCGGTAGTGCAGTTCGGCGCGGGTTTCGCCATCCTCCACCACGGTTTCAGGGTCCAGCGGCGTGGCGGCAGTTGCCCGGAGCCATGCTGCGCAAGCGCCGACTTCGAAGCGGGCGTTCGGGCCGTTCAGCGGCTTGCCCTGCTCGCGGGAGAGCAATTGGGCGAGCTCTTCAGCAGAGCGTTCGACGGCGTCGGCGGCCTTCATGAGTGCAGCGGACCGCGCGTCGTGGCCCAAGGCAGCCCAGGCCGGCTGTGCAGCTGCGGCAGCTGCAACAGCGGCGTCAAGATCTTCAACGGTGTGGACGGGGGCTTCACCGACAGCCTCACCCGTTGCCGGGTCAAGAATCGTACGGCTGTTCTGGCCGGGGGCTGCGGTAATCGAGGCCAGCAAGGCGTCGTAAGTCTCCATTGGTACTCCGCTCGGGTAGTAAGTCTTGGCGGCCGTTGAGGCACGCGGCGATGATTCCAGTGTGGTTGGCGTCACGCGGAGTCGCCTTGTCTATGCACGAACAGCCCTTGACGCGAAGCGAACGCTTTCCCTCGGCCCCTTTCGTACCGGATAATTTGGCGGGTGACTCTTGCATCCCTCGCCGCCTTCGCCGGTCTCTGCCTGGTCCTCTCCGTGACCCCGGGCCCGGACACGTTCCTGGTCCTGCGTATTGCCTTGAACCGGCCCAGCGCGGGGATCGCTGCGGCGGCTGGATCGGCAGGTGCCGCAATTGTGTGGGCTGCTTTGGTGGGTATCGGATTGGCCACGCTGTTGGAACAATCGGCCGAACTCTTCCGGTGGCTGAAGATCGCGGGCGGCTTGTACTTGCTGTACCTCGGTGTTTCTTCGTTCATCAAGTCCCGTAAAGCTGCCACGGCAGGCGGACCAACTGATGAGGCGCCCCTCCCGTACAGCCGGCTTGCGGCACTGGGGGCCGGAGCGCTCTCCACGCTGCTCAATCCCAAGGTGGGCCTGTTCTACCTGGCTGTGGTCCCGCAGTTCATCCCGCACGGCGGCGACACCATGGGCACGTCACTCATCCTGGGCATCGTGGTTGCCGTCATTGCCTTTGCCTACCTCTCGATGATCGCAGTGGTGGCGTTCAAGGCGATGCGGTGGCTCAAGCGCCCCAACGTGAGTACCGTCGTCGAGCGTGTCAGCAGCGGGGTTATCGCCGGACTGGGCGTCGGCGTGGTGGCATCAGGCGCCACCAGTTAGCTAGCCAGCCAGCAACCTCAGATAGTTGTCCAGTTGCCCTTCAAGGTCCTGGGCAAAGTGCTCTGCGGGGGAAAGTGCCGCCACGATCTGGGCGCCCAGCATCATGTTGAGCAGATGATCGGCGACGGCGGCGTCCCCTATGGGGGCGGCAATCTCGCCGGCCGCGCGGGCTGCTGCCGAATGGGCAGCGATGGTGTTGTGCCACTGGTTCATGGACTCGCTGTGCAAGGCCGCCATCTCTGCGTCGTTGAGTGCCTTCTGCCAAAACGGGATCACGATGCGGGCTTCGTTGACGCGTTCCTCGTCCAAGGGAAGGACTTCGGCGCAGAAGGCGCGGAGGGCGGCGATGCCGGCCAGCCCGGAGGTCATGGCGGCGATCCGCTGGTTCGTGCGGTTGAAAACGTGCCCAAACGCTGACGTCAGCAGCAGATCCTTGGTGGGAAAGTAGGGCTTGAGGGCGCCGTTCGCAAAGCCGGCTTCTTCGGCAATTTCCCGCATGGTGGCGCCTTCAATGCCCAGCCTTGCAATGATCCGCCAGGTTGCGTCCACCAGTTCGAGGCGTCGTTGATCGTGGTCCACAATCTTTGGCACTTTAGGGGGCTCCCGGAGAAATATGTGGCAGACAGGTCTTGGGTCTCATCTTACGTTTCAGGCGGGCGCTGACTGAGCGTCAAACGTGCGTCTGTATTCCGTGGGTGCGATGGCAAATGCGCTGGCGAAGTTCTGCCGGAGCGTCACGGGGCTGCCGAATCCGCAGTCAGCCGCAATCTGATCTACGGACATGTCTGTGGTTTCCAGCAACCGCCGGGCAGCATCGAGTCGTCGTGTGCGTATCCATGCCGAAGGTGTTGTCCCTGTTGAGGCACGGAAAGCGCGGACGAAAGTACGGCGACTCATGTGGGCCTGGGCCGCGAGGCGATCGATGCTGAGGTTCTCGCCGAGTCTGCCCAAGGCCCACTCCAGCAGGCGCGCCATTGGATCATCCGAGGAGCGTGGTGGAAGGGGGTGCTCAATGTACTGCGCTTGTCCGCCCTCACGGTGTGGGGCGATGACCAGGCTGCGTGCGATGCGGTTCGCTGCCTCGGCTCCTAGCCGGTCCCGAACCAGGTGGAGGCAAGCATCCAGTCCGGATGCTGTCCCCGCGGAAGTCAACACGTCTCCGTGATCGATGTAGAGCACTCTTTGATCGAGAAAGACATCGGGGTGTCGGTTGGCCAGGGTGTCAAAGGCCTGCCAGTGTGTGACGGCAGAACGTGCCCTCAGAAGGCCGGCATCGGCGACTGGGATGGTGCCAAGGCAAAGCCCCAGGATAGATACGCCGCGCTCGTGAGCCTGTTGAAGGATCTTGCGTAGAGTCTCGCTGGTTTCACGTCCGTCCGCGAACCACGACGGCACCACCACAACGTCTGCCTGCTCTGCGGCATCCGGCCCTTGGATTTCCCCTAATTGATAACCCTCGGTGGTTCGAATATGGCCCGCCTCGTCTGAGAAGAGCACTGTGTCCCACTCAGCCAAGCCTTGCCGTGTGACTTCGTCGAAAACCATCTGCGGAACCGCCAGATGAAACATTGTGACGTCATCGAATGCGTAGACAGCGATCCGCACGCAGCCCTCCTCTCTGCTTTTGGCCTGAATCCATCGTATAAGGGCATTTGTGCCACTGGTGGTTTCTGACCGGGGTGCCAATGATGGAAGGGTCGCCAGTTGGCGAGCAACGATCCGCTATTTGGGAGAAAAGTATGAGCACCCCCCGCCGCGCCCTTGTCCTTGTCGATGTCCAGCAGCAGTACTTCAGCGGACCCCTTGAGATCCAGTACCCGAAGCACCAGGAATCACTTCCGATGATCGTGAAGGCCATCGATGCCGCGGCCGCCGCAGGAATTCCCATCCTGGCGATACAGCACAGCGAAGGAGAAGGCGCGCCGGTCTTCGCCCCTGGGACGCCTGAATTTGATCTCCACCCGGACGTCGAAGCGCGCCGGACTGCTTCATGGAAAGAGGTCATCAAACGTTACGGCTCGGTTTACGCTGGCACGGACGTCGCTGGCTGGCTGCGGGAGCACGACGTCGATACCGTCACCTTGGTGGGTTACATGACGAACAACTGCATCCTTGCCTCGGCCGTTGAAGCGGAGTTCCTTGGCTTCACCACTGAAGTCCTCTCGGATGCCACTGGCGCCATCAACCTCGTCAATGATGCAGGTGCGGCGGACGCGAAAACCGTGCACACCACGCTTATGGCGCTGTTGAACTCCAACTGGGCCGCTGTTGCCTCCACGGGGGAATGGGCGGATGCACTCCAAGCCGGGCGTGTACTGGAAAGGAGTGATCTGGGCACTTCGGCAACGGCGGGTAGCGCTGCAGTTTCTTAGAAACAATATGTGGACCAGGCCTTGTGACTGAGCTAACACGTAAGTTATTCTCTACACCTATAGAAAATAAATCCTGACCCATCACAGGTCCCGGACAAGAGGCAGCCATGACGCCCACAGCAACCCAGACAGCAACTGACGCAGCCGCCGTCGAGGAAACCCAGTACCGCCTGGCCAAGGGCGCTGAAATTTCCGAGGTAAAGCATGTTCTGCAAGCCGCCGGCCACCTCGGAGACACCAAGCGGATCGCCTACCTGGGCCTTGTGGATCCGTCCCGTGGGCAAGAAAAAGAAGACCGCCGTTTCCGGGTTTTCATCCATGACATCTCCGGCGGGGCTCCCACGGACGTCCTGGTGTCCGTGACTCGCGGCGAGATCCTGTCCGCAACAGAACTGGACACCAAAGTCTCCGGCGAACTTCCCGTGCTGGAGGAAGAGTTCGAAGTTGTTGAGACGCTGCTTGCCACGGATGAGCGGTGGCTCGCCGCCCTGGCTGCACGGGATCTGGATGTGGCCAAGGTGCGGGTCGCGCCGCTGTCCGCCGGCGTGTTTGAGTACGACGACGAGAGGGGCCGCCGCATCCTCCGTGGACTGGCATTTGTGCAGGATTTCCCTGAAGACAGCGCATGGGCGCACCCGGTAGATGGGCTGGTGGCATATGTGGATGTGGTCAACAAGGAAGTCACCCAGGTGATTGATCTCGGTGTCATGCCGATTCCGGAAGAGCACGGAAACTACACCGATCCCCAACTCACAGGCCCGCTCCGGACCACTCAAAAGCCCATCAGCATTACCCAACCCGAAGGCCCGAGCTTCACAGTCACCGGCGGCAACCATGTGGAGTGGGAAAAGTGGAGCGTGGACGTCGGCTTCGATGTGCGCGAAGGAGTGGTCCTCCACAACTTGGCCTTCAAGGACGGAGACCGCCTTAGGCCCATCATCAACCGGGCCTCCATTGCCGAAATGGTTGTGCCCTACGGCGATCCGTCACCTATCCGCTCCTGGCAGAACTACTTCGACACCGGCGAATACCTCGTGGGCCAGTACGCCAACTCCCTGGAACTCGGTTGCGATTGCCTTGGTGACATCACCTACCTCAGCCCTGTCATCAGCGACGCCTTCGGCAACCCGCGGGAAATCCGCAATGGCATCTGCATGCACGAGGAAGACTGGGGCATCCTCTCCAAGCACTCGGACCTCTGGACCGGGATCAACTACACGCGACGCAATCGCCGCCTGGTGATCTCCTTCTTCACCACCATCGGCAACTACGATTACGGCTTCTACTGGTACCTGTACCTGGATGGCACCATCGAATTTGAAGCCAAGGCCACCGGCATCGTGTTCACCAGCGCCTTCCCCGAGAGTGGCTCGGACAACATCTCGCAGTTGGCTCCAGGACTCGGCGCACCGTTCCACCAGCACCTCTTCAGCGCACGTCTGGACGTGGCCATTGACGGCTTTACCAACCGCGTGGAGGAAGAGGACGTTGTCCGTCAAGCCATGGGCGAGGGCAACGAGCGCGGCAACGCGTTCTCCCGCAAACGCACAGTCCTGACAAAAGAGTCTGATGGCGTCCGGGAGGCCGATGCACGCGCTGGCAGGACGTGGATCATCTCCAACCCCGAGTCCCAAAACCGTTTGGGCGAGCCGGTTGGCTACAAGCTCCACGCCGAAAACCAGCCCACGCTTCTGGCCGATCCAGGTTCCTCCATAGCGAAGCGTGCCGCTTTCGCCACGAAGGACCTCTGGGTCACGCGTTACTCCGACGAGGAGCGGTACCCCACCGGTGACTTCGTGAACCAGCACTCCGGCGGAGCAGGCCTGCCGGCCTACGTTGCCCAAGATCGCGACATCGACGGCCAGGACATCGTTCTCTGGCACACTTTCGGCCTCACCCACTTCCCCCGCGTGGAGGACTGGCCGATCATGCCGGTGGACACGGTCGGCTTCAAGCTGCGCCCCGAGGGCTTCTTCGACCGCAGCCCCGTACTGGATGTGCCCGCCAACTCTTCAGGTTCGAGCTGCCACAGCTCCGCCACCGCCGCTGCGGATGAACACGGGGAAAGCCACCATGAGCCTGGGCACTGCCACTAAGCGGACACCCAGGCACATGACCACGACGACGGGACGGGTCCAGTCAGCCGGGCCCGTCCTCCATCCCCGGATCTGCGCAGCCCTCACGGCTGTCTCGTGCCTGGTCCACCTTTGGGTCGCGGCGTGGGGACACCATGGAGTGTGGCTCGGCGTCTTCATGATCGCCTTGGCGGCAATCTGCGTCCCCTGCACCTTTCACATCTGGCGCCACAGCCGCGTGGGGGCGCTCCACCAAGTCACGGTTTCGGCTGTGGCAATGATTGCCCTTCATTCCGTCCTGCTGCTGGGAGCGGGAGGTGCCGGACACGCGCACGGTGGGGGACCGGCGTCGAGCGTTGTTGATACTTCCGGCGCTGTTTTTTCATCCGGGGCTGCCGGACTGCTGTTGGTGATCGGACTGGAAATCACGACGGCGTTACTCGCCGCTACCTTGGTGGCCCGGCTGCGGCGTCGGGTACAAATGGCCGCTGCTTCCTGACCTTCTTTGGCGCCAGCTACGGCGGTAATCAGCCCTATTGGGTTGCACAATGCCGCAACTAAATCCACAGAAGGTCAGGAAGCACGAGACCCGCAAGAATTCGGCAGGATATTGCCTCGAGCAGGCAGTTTTCCCGCTTGTTGCACCCGCCCCGAACACTGTTCAGTAGAAGAGTGAGTAGAGCTGTCAGTAATTCGGGTAATTCTGGCCTTGGACTGTTCAGGGCGACCGGCATTTATGTAGGTGCGATTCTGGGCTCAGGCGTGCTGGTTCTGCCGGCCATCGCTGCCCAAGTTGCTGGACCGGCGTCGCTATTAGCGTGGGCGTTGCTGTTGGTCTTCTGCACCCCGGTTGCTTTCAGTTTTGCCGAAATGTCCAGGCAGCAGCCCGACGCCGGCGGGATCGCCACGTTCGTGACCCGCGCTTTCGGGCAGCGAGCCTCAGTTGTGGCCGGCTACCTCTTCTACTTCGCCATCCCGTTCGGGGCGCCCGCCACCGCGGTGATCGGCGGGGAGTACATCGCGCATGCCATGGGCGGTGGGCGGGAGACGGCCCTGACCGCGGCAGGGTTGATCCTGGCGGCCGGTTTCCTGAGCAACGCGGTGGGGATCCGCGTCTCAAGCAAACTCCAACTCCTCCTCATGGTCCTGCTCGTGGCGTTGCTTGCGCTCGCCGTAGCCGTTGCAGCGCCCTACGCCAAGGCAGAAAACTTCGTGCCCTTCGCCCCGAACGGCTACTGGGCAGTGGGCGGTGCAGCGAGCCTGCTCTTCTTCTGTTTCGCCGGGTGGGAGGCCGTAACACATCTGGCCGGCGAGTTCCGCCACCCCGAACGCGACTTGAAGCGGGCCACCTGGCTGACGCTCGTCGTCGTCGGGGTTGTCTACATCGGCTTGGTGGCGGCGTGCGTCGCCGTCCTCGGCCCTGGACTCGCGGGCAGCAGCGTCCCGGTGGCCGAACTGCTGGCGAAAGGACTGGGACCAGCCGCGGCTCCCGTGACGGCTGTTGCGGCAGCCGTGTTGACGTTCGGACCACTCAATACGTTCGTGGCCGGGGCCAGCAAGCTTGGCGCCAGGTTGGCGTCCGACGGCGTGCTGCCGCGGACTTTGGCGCGTGGCGTGGGTGCCGGGGAGGTGCCGTCCGTGAGCCTGGCGGCACTCGCTGTCATGACGTCACTTTCCTTTGCCCTCGCAGCTGTGGGGTTCCTCAGCATGGAGTTCCAGATCGGCGCCGCCTCGGCCTGCTTCACCGCCGTCACCGCTTTTGGCCTGGCCGCCGGGGTACTCCTGTTGCCCCGCGGAACCGCCGCCTGGTACGGAGTCATCGTGGCCGCCGTCGTGATGCTCGTGGTGTTGCTCTTCAGCGGCTGGGCGCTGCTGGTGCCGGCCATGCTGGGTGCTGCGGCATTGTTGGTGGGGCGCTTGTATTTGAAACCCCCGGTGCCACAATTGAGCCATGGCCGCAGCGTGGTCAATTCGTGAGGGGTTCCGCAGCGGGCCTGACCCTGATGCCCTGCGCCGACCCTTCTTCATTGCCGCGGTGGTTGTCTTTGCCCTGGTAGTCCTGGCCGAGGTGGGTATGTCGCTCCTGCTGGGGCAGACCGCCGTCGACCCCGTCTCCGCAAGCGATGCCAACAACCTTGGCGTTCCGCTCGATGTCTTCCTCAAGACGCAGCGAGCCGATGCCGAACCACCGGGCGCGGGCATTGGATTCCTCGCGTTCCTGGATGGCTTGCTGCTGTTCACGGTGGTGATGCTGGGTCTCAGTCTGATCATCGATCTGCGAACATATGGCCGGATCCAAGGCCTCACAACGTTCATCGTGACGCTGCTCTGGGTTATCGCGGCGTTCCTCACCGCAATGTTGGCCTTGGCGAAGTTGTTCCTGATGATCGGTTTGTTCGTGGCCACCCCGTTTGGAACCATCGCGTACCTGGCCCTGTGGGGGAGCTTTCCGAAAGGGCAGGCGGCGGCAATCCTGGGTTTGCTGTTGGTCCTAAAAATCGTGTTCGCGGTGCTGTTGATCCTTAGCCAGCCGAAGTTCCTCAAAGTCACCGGGCTGGTGGTGCTGCTGGTGGTGTCCGTGCTGCTTCAGGTGATCCTTGGATTGATCCACGGGTTCCTGCCGGGTCCGTTGGTGTCCATTGGCGATCAGTTCTGGGCGTTGATCACTGTGGTGGTGGCGCTCGTGTGGGCGCTGATTATGCTGATTGCGTCGATTCCCGCCATTATCAACGCCCTGCGCGTGAGTGGTTCGGCGGGGGACTGAGCCTGGACCCTAAAGAGTACCCAGCGAAAGCCGGGTCAACTTATCCGGATTGGCAACCTGCCGCAGCTCCCGAACGCTCCCGTCGAGGCCGCCGTCGATCAACAGGACATCGCAGCGGCCCTGATGCCATAGCAAAACCGCAGCTTCGCCGTTGACCTCGATGATCCGGGTCCGGACGGGCTGTACGGGATCGAAGGTGGCTGCTTTGCCGAGGATGCCCGCGAAGAACCGCCCGATCCGCTCCGCCCCGAATACAGGATTCATGGCGCTCTTGACCTTGCCACCGCCGTCGGCCCACAGCACTGCGTCCCGATCGAGCATCGCCACTACCGTGTCAATGTCGCCGTGCTCGATGGCGTGTACCAGCTTCTCCAAGGCCGCGCGATCCTTGGTCCTGGGAGCGGGAGCGTCCGGGTCGATGTCCAAGCGGCGCTCAGCCCTGGAGATCATTTGGCGTACGGCCGCAGGGGTCTTTTCCAGGATGTCCGCGATTTCCGGCGCGGACATCCCAAAAGCGCGGTGGAGCACCAGTGCGGCCCTCGCCTCCGGAGTCAGTTGCTCAGCCAAGTGAAGCAAGGTCAAGGACAGGAGCTCGCGGTTGGCCAGGGTTTCCTCCGGCAGCCTGGAGGTGTCTACCGGTTCCGGCAGCCAAGGCCCGGTGTAGTCCTCGCGCACAGCGGCGAGTTGGCGCACCCGGTCAACCGAGCGCCGCACGCACACTGTGGTCAGCCACGCGGGCCAGGATTCCACGCTGTGGCCATCGGCCTTGCGTTCCTGCCGGACGGCATCGATGGCAACCTCGGAGACGACGTCCTCGGCATGGCCGAAATCTCCCAACATCCGGTAGGCGATTCCCAGCAAACGATTTCGTTCGCTCTGCCACGCGGCCGTGGCCGATACCGCAAGACTCATGCCCTCCACGCTACCCCTCAGACGATCGGGTTCTTCTCATCTACCGGCGGCTCCATCTGCGTGCTGATGGCGATCCTGTTCCAGACGTTGATCGTGGAGATGGCGAGGACCAGGCCTCCCATCTGGCTGTCGTCGAAATGGGTGGCGGCCGCATTCCAGATCTCATCGGTAACTGTGTCGGGTCCCAGCTGAGTCAAAGCATCGGTCAGGGCGAGGACGGCCTGCTCGCGGGCGTCGAAGAACACTTTGGAGTGTTGCCAGGCGGCGACAGCATGCAGCTTTCGTTCCGGGATGCCGCGCTTCCGGCCGTCGGTTGCGTGCATATCCACGCAGAAACCGCAGCCGTTCAAGATGGAGGCGCGGAGCTTGATGAGCTCGAACAAGTCGGGATCCACCGACTTGCGGGCGTAGCCTTCCAGCCCGATGACAGCGGCATAGCCGAGTTTGTTGCTGTGGCCGATATTGATGCGGGTCATGCTGTTTCCCTTCTGTGGTGGTGTCTTACATCAGGGATGTCGTAAGGGGAGCCGGAAGTGTGACAGTTTGAGCAAGGCCGCGGTCCCGGATGAGATCACGAGGGACGGATAGTCTGACGTCGAAGTCCAGGGGAGGAAGAAGGGCTGCTGCGTGAACTCTTTTGCGGCCGGCGGTCAATACATAGTGTGAGCACAGACAGCGACATCATTAGGCGGTCCCGGGACAGCCCCGCAGTTTTCGGGGAGCTGTACGATCGGCATGCCTCGGCCATTTACAGGTATGCCGCCAGAAGAGCTGGGGAATTTGCTGCGGACGACGTCACCTCGGAAACCTTCCTCGTCGCTTGGGAGCATCTGGAAACCTACGACACGGGCCGGGACGATGCCCGGCCATGGTTGTTCGGAATCGCTACTAATTTGCTTCGACAGCATCACCGAGCTGAAGCAAAAGTTCTCAAGACGGCCGCCAGGTCCGCCACGCGCGAAGCAGCGGCCGACGATTCAGACCGGATCGCCGCAGAGGTCGACGCCAAGGTCGCCATCGGTCGAATTGCCCAGTCCCTCCGGAACATGGCAGCCATCGACCGGGAAACGCTGCTGCTCTACGCATGGGCCGATCTGACCTACGAAGGCATAGCCCAGGCCATGAGCGTGCCGGTGGGGACGGTTCGTTCCCGCTTGAACCGTGCTCGCCAAATACTTCGAACCCAGTTCAGCCTCGAAAGACTTACCGAAACGGAGAACCACCATGGACGAACTGCAACTGCTCCGCGAGATGCGTAGCGACGTCGGCTCCGCACCATCTGCCACGTTGGCCCGCGGCAGGGAGAAGGTCATGGCCAAAGTGCAAGCGTCCGGCACCTCAACACCTCAACGTAAAACGACAGTTACGCCCATCCGATTCGGGCGACGTGCTCTTTTGGCTTCTGCCGCTGCCGCCCTGTTGGTCGGCGGTATCGTCATTGCCGATGTCGTCAGATCCGGCGGTCCGGGAACCACAGCAGAGGCAGCCGAGGTGCTGAACAACGCCGCTGCTGCAGCCATTCAAACGTCCGACCCCGTGGTGGGGCCCGGCCAATATCTGAAGATCGCAACGAAGTCGGTCTTTGGAACGGGCGGGCAGGCTGCCGATGTAAGTGACGTGAGATGGGAAGAGACCACAAACAGTCAGATGTACGTGCCAGCCGACAGGGCAGATGTATGGGTCTGGAACTGGCAACCGCGCTTGATTCTGGACTCGCCGAGCGTGGAAGCCAAGGCTCTGCCAGACGAGGTCCGTAGGGCTCAGGAAGCCGAGTCAGATGGGGAACCTGGGTTCGTCGGGATTCTACGTTCCCCGGGAGGTTTCTTCCATGGGAATGAGCCGACCGTCATCGTTGGTACGCCGCTGGGGGAGGCTGCGAGTCTGCCCAGGAATCCACAGGCTCTGCTGGACTTGATCTACGAACGGACCAAGGGCGCCGGGAAGTCTCCCGACAGTGAGGCTTTCACCGCAATCGCAAATGGCCTGCGGACCGGAATCGTTCCGGCTGACCTGCGCGCTGCACTCTACAAGGCAGCTGCTCTAATTCCCGGGGTGACGGTGACTGACCGGCACGCGATGATCGACGGCCGCACAGGCATCGCCATCGGTATCGCATCATCAGATGGAGTGACGGGGTCGAACATCGTCATCGATCCCACCTCAGGTCTGGTCATCGGGGAACAATCCGTGCTGCTGAAGGATTATCCCGGATATCCCGCAGGGACCGTAACGACGTGGACGTCGCTGAGGACCTCCGTGGTGGACTCTGCGCCTTAGGCTGTCGCGCCGCGAAGCATGCCGGGACCTTGTTAGAGTCGGTGCGTGCGAGCAGTGATATTTGATGACGTCCGGGCCCAGCCTGAAGTGCGGGAAGTAACCATGCCTGAGGCCCCGGCCGGTGGAGTGGTGGTGAAAGTCGAAGCCACGGGCATGTGCCGCAGCGACTGGCACGCCTGGGCTGGACACGACGACATCGCTTTTCCCCACGTGCCCGGCCATGAGCTCGCTGGCGTCATTGAGGCAGTCGGCGAAGGTGTCCAGCGCTGGAAAACAGGCGACCGGGTAACTGTTCCGTTCGTCTGTGGATGCGGAAAATGTGAGTGGTGCCTGGCAGGAGAAGCCCAGGTTTGCCCGGAACAGCAACAACCCGGCTTCACCCATTGGGGATCGTTCGCCGAATACGTGGCCCTGCACGCTGCCGACAGCAACCTGGTTGCCCTCCCGGAAAGCGTCGAATTTACGACGGCGGCAAGCCTCGGCTGCCGCTTCGCCACCGCATACCGCGCGTTGGCAGCCCGTGCGCAGGTGAAAGCCGGTGAGTGGGTGACAGTTGTAGGTGCCGGAGGCGTCGGGCTGAGCGCTGTGATGATCGCCAAAGCCATGGGCGCCAGGGTCATCGCCGTGGACCGGAACCCGGAGGCCCTGGCTGTGGCTGCACGTTTGGGTGCGGATCACACGGTACTCGCCGACGGCACGGACATCCCCGCCGCAGTCAACGTCCTCTCCGGCGGGGGCAGCCACGTGGCGGTGGACGCCGTCGGAAGTGAACAGACCTGCGCCGACGCCATCCTCAGCCTTCGCAGGCGGGGCCGGCATGTCCAGATCGGTCTGCTGCCAGCCATCAACGGAAACCCGCAGGTTCCCATGGCCAGGGTTATCGGGTGGGAGCTCGATCTTCTCGGCAGCCATGGCATGGCCGCAGTTGATTACCCAGGCATGATGGCGCTCATCGAGCAGGGTGCGCTTCAGCCGCAGCTGCTGATTGAACGCACCATCGGCCTGGAAGAAGCAGCGCTATTGTTGCCCGGATTCGACAAAGCAGCCCCTGCAGGCATGACGATGATAGACCCGAACCGCTAACGTGCACCTCGCTGGCTTAGGCCACGCGGTTAGTCCGCCGGGCGGTTCCGGTACGCGGCGAGGAAGTGTTCGATCCTGCGCACGGCTTCCTCGATGTCCTCCACGGTCGGCAGGATCACGAAGCGGAAGTGGTCCGGCGTGGGCCAGTTGAAGGCCGTTCCGTGCGAGACGAGGATCTTCTGTTCCTGCAGGAGCTGCAGGACGAACTTCTCGTCGCTCTCGATGGGGTAGATCTCCGGGTCCAACCGAGGGAACAGGTACATTGCGCCGGCCGCGGGAACACACGAAACGCCTGGGATTGCCGTCAACAATTTCAACGCCAGATCCCGTTGCTCACGCAGGCGCCCGCCGGGACGGATGAGGGCCTCGATGCTCTGGTATCCGCCCAGGCAGGTCTGGATGGCGTGCTGCGCGGGAACGTTGGAGCACAACCGCAACGAGGCCAGCAGTTCCAAGGATTCCCGATAGGCAGCCGTTGCGGTCAATGGTCCTGTCACGGCAACCCAGCCTGCACGATAGCCGGGCATGCGGTAGGCCTTGGAAAGTCCGCTGAACGTCAGAACCGGGATGTCGTCTGCCACGGACGCGGTATGAATGTGCGGTGCGTCGACGTAGCGGATCTTCTCGTAAATCTCATCGGAGAACAGGACGAGATCGTGCTTCCGCGCCAGCGCCGCGAATTGCTCAAGTATGTGCCGGGGGTAGACGGCACCGGTGGGGTTATTCGGGTTGATGATCACGATGCCCCGTGTGCGCGGGGTGATCTTCGCTTCGACGTCGGACATGTCGGGCCACCAATTCTCGTCCTCATCGCAGAGGTAGTGCACGGCTTTGCCACCCGTGAGGGTCACAGCCGCGGTCCAGAGCGGGTAATCGGGTGCCGGGATGAGGATCTCGTCACCGTTCTCCATGAACGCTTGCAGGGTCATGGAAATGAGTTCGCTGACGCCGTTGCCGATGAAGACATCCTCGACGCCGATCGTCATCAGACCGCGCGTCTGGTAGTACTGCGAGATCGCGGTCCGGGCGGAGAAGATGCCCTTTGAATCGCTGTAGCCCTGGGCCCCGCGGATGTGGTGGATCATGTCCACCACCACTGACTCCGGCGCTTCCAACCCGAACGGTGCCGTGTCCCCAAGGTTCATCTTGAGGATGCGGTGTCCCTCGGCTTCCATGGCCTTGGCGGCCTGGAGGATGGGACCACGGAGTTCGTAGCGGACATTCTGGAGTTTGCTGGAGTGTTGCATGGGACGCATGGTTGATCTTTTCATGGCAGCTGCCCAGGCAGGCAAACGTGTCCGGAAATAATCACGGGTTCAGCCGCACCTCGCAAAGTTGGGGGTTGCTCAGGCAGATATTCACCGGATCCAGGATGATGCTGGACCTCAACTCGGTCCGTACCAAAACGAGAGCGTTGACGTTAACTTTGGTGCCGACGTCGGGATTGACGCCCACCACTACGCACCTCATCAGGGAGAGGGGCGGCGAGCTTTGGCAGGCGGAACCCTGGGTGAAGTCCAATTGCAGTTGTGCGGTCTGGAAGGCGTTACGCGCCGTTTCAATCCGTGATCCCAGGACACTGGGCACGGTGGCCTTCACCGGCACCGCGATTTCCAAGTTGACCGTGCTGCCGCGCCCTACTTTCTCGCCGCCGGCGGGACTCTGGTTGACTACGGTTCCTTCAGGCGAGGCGCTTTCGATTTCCGTCGTCGCGGCTTTGAAACCGGCGTCCGTCACGATCTTGACCGCTTCAGCTTGCGGTTTGGTTTTCACGTCCGGAACGTTGGCGTCCTTGAACATGAAGTACAGGATCACGCCGATAACCGCCAGCAGCACCACACCCCCGATGATCACCCACAACCACGGGAATCCTGGCTTGGGCTTCGGCTGCTCGGCCGCCGGAACAGTCAGCGTGACCACATGCGCCTGGTCCGCGTAGTCCTCGGGTGCGTCGTCGGCAGAGTAGGCGATCAACTTCACCGGGTAGCTGCCCGCGGAAGCCCCGTCGGTGTCGAAATTGACCACATACTGTTCGGTGGCCCCCGCGGCGATGGTCCGCAACGGGTTGGGGATGGTGGTGTACGTTTTCGACGGCGGATTGGTCACCTGCCCGGGGAAGGCGCCGAGCACCACTCGCTCGGCTTCAGCGGAGCCGTTGGTGACGGATGCCGTCAGCGATCCCTTCCCGTCTTTAAGGACCACATCCGGGGAGCTCAACGTCATGGTGATGGCAGTCATGGCACAACAACTCCTGGGATCGCGGTTTGTAGTTTCGGGGCACAGCAGCACATCTCAGCCTCCGGCTTCCTGGATCAGCAGTACACAGGGCCCGAGGCCGGGACAAAAGACTCCCAACTGTCCGCCCGAGGTCCCGAAGGTCAGGTCCACGGTCTTCCCTGGGCCTGAGTTCTGCTCAGCCCGCGTGCCCTGCACCAACAGCGAGACTGTGACTGCCTGCTGGGGTGCCAGCCTTGCCCGCTTGGTGGGAGGTCCGAAATAGAACAGGCTCCCACCGAATTCCTTCACCTCGAACACACACGCACCCGTAACCACCAGCTGGGTATCCGATGCCGAACACGAACCGCCTTGGGCAGAAAGGTCTGCTGAGGTGAGTTGCGCGCCCGCGGCTGCGTTGGAGAAACCGCCCTGCCAGTCCCGTGCTGCATTGTTGTTACCGCCGCCGCAACTGACGCCGAACACCAGCACTAACAGCGCGATGACCCCACAGGCAATCACCACAAGAATCGGTGTGCGGTTCTCCTTATTCATTTGCCCGCACCTCAAGCTCATCCGTCACGTGCGCGGGTTTCATGCCCTTGACGATCCGCCGGATCAGCTCCAGCTGCCCACCCGCTTCCGCAGGAACCAGCACCTTGATATGGAACGCGCCGGGGACGGATTCGACGTCGAACCCCGGCACCCCCGTGGCAAGGTGCAGGAAACGGGTGAGCCCGTCCACAGTGCCGCGGCGTGCAGAGAGCTGCGCGGCGGCCGCAATGAGATCCCGCTGCCGGGATATAGGAATGGCGCCGGTCGCGGGTATGCTGCCGGGCCCTGGACCACCGGACCCTGTACCACCGTATTGAGCGCCGCCCTCGGGACCGGGAAGCGTCAACCAGTCCAGATCTACCCAGCGCGAGAGAAAGGGAATCAACGACGACGGCGCGCGGCCGGGATCGGGAACGGTATGGATGCGGTCCAAGACTTGCCGGACGGGCGCATGCATATCCTCGGCCACGGCAAGAAGGGCCTGCAGGGGAGAGCTGGTATCGGTGGCCACTTGGAACACTTCCGGCAGGACCCTCAGCAGCTTGGACTCGGACGGCCCCATGGACTCAGCCATTGCCATGGACCACCTCGATCCTGTGGTCGCCCGAGCAGAACAGCCAGGTGTCGGGCAGCGTCACAACATCATCCACCACGCGTCGCGTACAGCTCTCCCACTGAACGGCGTTGTCTGTGCTGCGATAAACGCCTTTGGGACCGGCAGCCAGGACCAGAGGCTTGCCGTCAAGGATCGCACCGGACACCGAACGGACAGGCTCGAACCGGGTGCGGTCCCTCAGCGGCAGATTGCAGTTAACGTCCGGCACGCTCCACTGCGCCGACGCCTGGCCCAGTTGCAGCCGTAACACCCCGCCGCTTTGGGTAGCGGCGTAGGCAGCGTTACCCATCACGTGGACACCCCAGCAACTGCCCCCGGTCCAGCCAGTGCTGAACTCCTCCCACGAATTCATGAAGGACTCATCAAAATCCGTGCGGCCCAACTCGTCGATCTTCAGCCGCAGGCATCCCGTCCCGGTCCCTTCCGGCACTGCCCGGCCGAGCCACACATAGCTCGCACCGCCGTCGTACTGGATCGTCATGCAGCGGATGTCCTCGCCAGCGGCCTTGACCTGCTTGAAGCTGTCGGCGGTACCGGCGTCGGGGGAGAGCCAGACGCCGGCCGAGGCCTCGGCGGCCACCACAACGCCGGTCCTCCCACGGACATCCACCAAAGCGTCTACGGCGTAAAAACCACGATCCGGCTGGGACGTGTCTACTACGTTCTGCACGGGAATGGCACCTTGGCTCATCGGAAGTTCGTAGAGGCCGCGCTCGCCTGCGAGCAACAGCAACGGCTCACCCTGGCGGTCCACCCAACACAAATCGGCGACGACGAACCCCAGTTCGGCTGCTTTGCGCCACGATTCGCCGAGGTCCTCGCTGATATAAATGCGCGACCCCGTACCCGTCACCGTGCTGACGGCCACCATGCCCGGGTGGCGCTCCGGACCCACCCGGCCAGGTGCGGGGGAACGGAACGGAGCAATGGCGCGGACGGCTTCTTCGGTCTGGTCGCCGTCGGAGGCATCTCCAAAATCCGCGCAGGCTTCCCAGCCGTCGGCGGCGTTGGTGGTGCGGAACAGGATGCCGCCCTGGGCCACGAACCACGTTTTGTCCTGGCCTTCAGCCTGTACCAAGGACACGGCATCACTGTCCGGAACTTTGTCCACTTCCAGCCTGACCCGGTCCACATATTGAACGCCGGGCTCAGCCTCCTCCATGGCGCGATACAGATTGGAGACACGCAGTGGCTTCCCAAAGCCGGATCCGTAACTGGACGAATCCGGGCTCAACGGACTGATCCCTTCAGACAGGCGGCCCACGATCCTGGACTTCACGGCCTCGGCATCCTCATCGGGACGAACAACGATCCGCGCATCCACCAGCACCTGTTTGTAGAGGCCCCAGCGCACTACAGGCTCGGCGCCAACCGTGGACCGCCTGCGGAGATATTGTTCCACTTCAATCCGCACTTCGTCGCGTGCGTGTGACATTAGGTCCGCTGCGCGTAATGGTTCGGCAGCCCCTGCTCTGCCGCCTGGAACGAAGGGCACCAGCACAATTTCCACTTCCCCCGGCCGGGCAAACGCCCACAGATCCTTGCGCGTGAAGGCCCGGGCACGGCCCACACCGCCGTGCCGACGTGCCAGGACCTCGTAGTCCCGGACAGTAACTGCGCGGTCGCGGGCTTGAAAATCCTGGGGCGCGCGCCTCAGGGCGTTCTCCAAGGACTCGCCATCGCGGCCGCCCGTTGCAGGCTCCGGATTAGTGACCTTGGCCCCCGGGACAGGGGAACGCAGCACCGTGAGCTGACCCGCGCCGACATTACCGCCCGAACCGCCACCGCTGCGGTACCAAGCGCGGACTTCGGCGCCCGCTCCCGGTACTAATGGCCCTTGCTCCGTTTCAGTCCGCGTTCTGGACTCTTCGTCCCACCAAGCGAACATCGCGACGCCGGCACTTCGGTCGATCCGTACCGGCATCTCACCCGGCCTTGCGTCGGCGAACGCCTCCACTTCCTTGCAGTACCGGAACGGCTTTCCGTCTACGAGCACTGCCTCACCGCTGCTTAGCCGCGTCCCTGCCGGAACTTCGACGGCGACCGCCAGGCCTGCGCCCGAGACGATCGGCGCGTTAGGGATCACGAAGCTCTGGCCTGGTCTTCCAGTCCCGGTACCAATCGGTACGGCGTCGTACATGGTGATATCGGCTGCGGGGACCAGGACGCTGCTCATGCCGGGAGCCAAAGTGGCTGCCGCCGTCGTCGTAAATACAGGCTGGGGTGAACCGGGAACGCCGGCTGGGCAGCTGACCTGCGTGCCGCGGGGGATCCGGATCTCCTGATCGCCCACACTTGAGCGGCTGAATTCCAGCATCGTTTCTGCGCTGCTCGGCGGGTACAGCGACGTGCCCAGAAGGTTCAAGTAGACGGCGTAAAGCTTGTCCGGCACGCGGTTCAGCCGGTACATGAGCGTGTCCGTGAGGTAGGCGAAGGCCTCCACAATGGTGATGCCGGGATCGTGGACCGAGAGGTCCGTCCATTCAGGGGCGATTTGCTGGATGCGTTCGCGGGCACCCGCCACGAGGTCCGCGAAGCTCCGATCGTCCAGATTGGGCACGGGAATACTCATAGTGCACCTCCGGATTCCACGGGCAAGGCGATGGCGATCTCGTCCGCAAGCTGGGTGGTCCGGACACGGTATTTCAGTCGTACCTCTAGGACTTCGGGGTCCTCCTGCGACCGTGACGCGTCCAAGGAAAGGACCGTGATGCGCCGCTCCCACTGTTCCACGGCGCGGGCCACATAGTGGATCGCGAGCCCGGCGGTGGTGTCATCAGCCGGCGCGAACGCCAAGCGGAACAAGTGGCAGCCGTACGTCGGGCGGTTCACGCGTTCGCCCGGCCTTGTGCTGAGCAGCAGGAGGAGGGCCTGTCGGATGGAGGCTGCGTCCGTAACAGTCGCCAACCTGCCTGCCGGCGTGACGCGCAGGCCCGGGAAGCCGGCTGCGGCGTCGAAATCCGGATGGATGAAAGCAATCGATGTGTAGCGTGGCGCGCTCATGAGTGTCCCCTTTTCATGAACCCGACCCCACGAACGTTTGCCCAGGCCGGCGCACGTTGTACTTCACGCCGCCCGGGGGTGTGCCGTCCGTGAAGCCCTCCACAGTGTCCAGGCAGATGGCCTTGCCCCCGATTCTGATGAAGATGGAATAGCCCTTGGTGACGGGCAGCGTCTTATTGCACGGTTTGATGTTGATGCCAACATTCGGGCACATGCTGATATCCCTGCCTTGGGGATCGTTGTCCACGAGCACCGGCGATCCTTTGACACGGACCCACTCCTGCGAGGGCACGTTCTGCACTTTGCCGTCGTGCCCGCAGCGCAGGACGGCCTCATTAACCAGAATCCTCATGGCTTAGGCCTCCTCGAAGTCGACGGATTTCGCACGGATTTTCATGGCTTTACCCGGAGCTTCCAGCACCAGGTCCGTGGCAGCGGTGATACGGAGCTTGTCCGGCCCCAGCTCCACCGACGAGCCGTGGCCATCCGTGAAACTCACAGTGCGGGCACCGCCGTCGAGCATTATTTGTTGGCCGTCCGCACTGCGGAACGTGTAACGGCTCTCCCGGGGTGTGTTGACGTGGTTGTCGGGCGTCTGTTCGCTGCCGTACAGGCCACCGAGGATGATGGCCTGGGCCGGATCCGTGGCGGGAAGAAGCACCAGGACGTGATCGCCGGGAGCGGGCGGGGTGATCATCCCCTTGCCGGGACCGGCGGCCGCAGTAAGCACGGGAGCCCACGCTGTCTGGAGGTCCGGGTAGGCCGGTAGTTGCACACGGGCACGCCCCCTCGCCTCGGGATCGTCCACATCAGTGATGATCCCGAGCGTGAAGACGTCCGGGCGTCGTTCGGGGACCGGGCTCGGTGGGCGGGTGGTAAGCGTGGTTTCGTAGCCCGTGCCGTCCAAACGGTGTGAGGCGCTCGCGATCAGATACGTTCCCTCGATGGACGGCGCTACCCCCCTGATCCTGACTCGCCCACCTGCCCTAAGCCCGGGATTGCCCTCAGCCACAAACACCGCGGTGACCTGCCCGGCCATCCTGACGTCCAGCTCGGACTGTGCCAATCCATTCGCCTCCTGGGCGGATTCCAGCACTTCGTTGTCTCGTCGGAGGGTCCCGCCTGCGCCCACGCTGGCCAATGTTGGGTCGGCAGTGACCCGGGCTTTGGCGTCGCTGCTGCTGGTTTCGGCTTGGTGGAGTGAGGCGTCCTCGGCGCGCCAGCCGTTGATTGCTGCGGCCGCGTACGCCGGTTCCTGGCTGACCTCGATCTCTGCCGAATGAAGTGATGCCCCGAGGCTGAGTTCCAGCGGTTCGCCTTCGCCGTCGAGTCCTGTCAGCCTGAGGGCGCCGTCGTGCACCACTGGGTAGGCGCCCACCCGGGCACTCTGTTCAACCAGGAGGCTCAGGTCCGTTCGGGCGCACTGGTACACCTGCCCGAGCTTCTCGCCGCCGCCCATGACGTCCAGTCCGGTGCCTTCGCAGAGTGTCCTTGCCAATGTTGCAAGATCGACGTCCTCGTGCAGCCGGGTGAATTGGCGCTTCCTCAGCCGGTGCAGGGCATCGTAGGCCCTGATGCGGATTTCCTGACCAAGATTGGCTCCGTAGCTGTACTCCACTACGGTCACCTCGCCCACGAAGAGCGGGGTCCGGTGACCGCCGAGCTCCACCCGCAGGGCATCACCGGGCGCCGGATCCACGCCACCCCTCGCCGCAGCAGTCCTGCCCGGACCGGGTCGCCAGCTGATGAGGCACTGGGCTGGGCGTGCGAGTGAAGTGAGCACCTGGACGGACACTATCGCCGCCGTTTCGGCCGTGCTGAGTCTGCGCCGCCCCAGCGTGACGATGAGTTCGGGGAGGCCCTGGACTTGCCTCATGGTGTTTCACCAACCGGCGGGACGGCGAGGGGTCCGCTGAAGTGCGCGGGATCGTCGATGTTGTTGTATTCCAAGAGAAGCTTCCAAAGCAGGGGTGTCCCGAAGGCCTCCACGGAAAGTCGCCCCAACTCAGCCGGTGGCACCTCAGGAAGGAGCTCGCCGCCGTCGGGCATTGCTGCGTCCCTGTCTGTGCTGCCATCGCCCGTGACCGCCAGCGTATCCACGGGTGGGGCCGTTAGATCCACGGCAGGGAGTCGCTGGGCGAGCTCGTAATTCTCGCCGCCTTCCTCGTCTGCAGACTGGCCCACGCGAACAAAGACCATCCGCATCCAGGACCTGAGCGGTGAGCCGTCCGGGGCGAAGCGGTCAAAGCGTTCCGCCACCTCGGTCACGATGCCCGGCACATTCCACGCGCGGCCCCACACAAACCGGACCGACGGCGGCCTCCGCTGGCGCTCGACCTCCGCGCTGTTCTCGGCGAGCGCCCAGATAGGCCTGGTCATTTGCCGAACGTCCTGCACATGAAGCGACGCCGGCGCGAGGTCGACGTCGAAGAGTAGGTCCAGCCTCAGCTCTGTGTGGCCGCCTCCCGTGAAGAGCAGGGGGTCATCAGCCAGTCCGCTGCCGCTGAGTTTGCCGCCCGCACTTCTCCGGGGCTCCACACCGGCGGAACGCTGCATCACCACCGTTTCAGGGTTGAGCAGGCAGCCCAGGTGTTCCCCGGTGTCCTCGATCAGGAAGGCGACACGTTCCATGTCAGACCGCCAAGTGTTCGTCGGTGAGGCGGGCTTGGCGGGCGATTGCTTCGGTTAGTGGCGTGGTTGCCGGGTTTGATTGGTTGGCGGTGGGGCTGGGCCTCGGGGCGAGCTCCGGCCAGTCCCCCTTGAGTGCCGGTGCCGGTGCCGGGGTATGGGTTGTGCTCGCGCTGGGGTGGCCCTGGGGTTGTGTGCGTTGTGGGCCCTGCTTTGCGTCCCGATTTTGGGGTTTAGCAAGCAGAGTAGGTCCCGCAATGGGAGGCGTCGTGTTGGGGGTGTGTTGTGGGGCGCGCTCTGCGCCCGAATCTTGGGTTTTGGCATGCACACCGGGCCCCGCAACGTGGGGTGTTTCGGGCCGATCGGTGCGAAGGGGGAGCATGGGTATGTGTTGTGGGGCCTGCTTTGCGCCCGAATCTTGGGTTTTGGCACGCACATCGGGCCCCACAATGTGGGGTGTCGTGTTGGGGGTGTGTTGTGGGGCCTGGTCTACGCCCCATGTTGGCTCCGAAGCACTCAGATCAGGCCTCCCAACGAGGGACGATTCAGATCGATCCGTGCGAAGACGCAGCCTAGGCGTTTGTTGTTGGACCCGTCCTGCGTCCCATGTTGGCCCGGAAGCGCGCATATCGGGTCCCGCCATACGAGTGGGCGTGCGTTGTGGGGCCTGCTCTGCGTCCCACATTGGCCTGGAAGCACGCACATCCGGCCCCTCAACGGGAGGTGTGGCTGGGCGATCCGTGCGAAGGCGCAGCATGGGTGTGGCGTGTTGTGGGGCCTGCTCTGCGTCCCGTGTTGGCCCGGAAGCACGCATGTCGGGCCCCGCAACGAGGGGTGTGGTGGTGGAAGTGCGTTGTGGGGCCTGCTTTGCGCGCCAGGAGCGTCTCCATGCACGCAGAGTGGGCCTCGCAACGGGAGGCGTGTTGTTGGGAGCGGCGGGAGGAACCAACCCGGCGTCGCGCAGCAACTGAACCCAGTGCTCAGGTGCGCCTTCCAGGTTGAGGCCGCGCACCGGCGTCGAACTTTCCGACGAATCAGGCTCCGAATACGAAGCCGCCGACGCGCCTGTGCCCGGAGAACCCGCGCCCGGAGAAGCCGACCCGCGATCCAGCCACGCAGCCACGCCCCGCAACCGCCGAGCAGCTGCCCGCCGCCACGAAAACCCAGGCTCAGGCGACGGGAGCGCGGGCATCGTCGAGCTCCAGGCGGTCGTACGCGATGCTGAGGGATTCGATGGCGAGATCCTTGCCCAAAGCGTCAAGGGGTGCGCCGAACCAGTCGCACGGCCAGGCTCCCAGGAGGTTCCAGCGGCGGACTTCCACGGAGCCGGCGTCGTTGAGCATCGCGATGGAGACGTTCCGGCGTTCAACCTTCCCATCCACGGCTTTGAAGAGCCACTGCAGCATCTCGGTGGAGTCGGTGAGCCCATACTTCAAGGTCACTGGCGTGTATTCCACTTGCCCGGGGATGACGCGGACTGTGCTGTTTTCGCCGCCGGAGCGGTAGAGGATCCGGTCGATTTTCAGGCCGAGGCCCTCCACTTTGGTGAAGTGGCCCTGAACCACTCCTTGGATCACGAGCTTGAAGTTGTAGGCCCGGTACGGGTCCACCACGTTGCCCGGCTGGGCGGCAGGTGTTGGGGTTGTCATGTCAGGCTCCTGCGCTCTCTGTCTCGCTGGTGTTGTCCGCCGACTGCATGAGCTTGAAGATCACAAACTCTGCCGGTTTCACAGGCGCGATTCCAATCAGCGTGACCACTTGCCCGGCGTCTCGGACCTCTGGAGGGTTGGTTTCTTCGTCGCACTTCACGAAAAATGCCTGTTGAGGAGTAGCCCCGAGCAGGGCGCCGTCCCGCCACACGTTGGTCAGGAACGCGCCGATGTCGCGCCGGATCGACTTCCACAGCGTGTGATCATTGGGCTCGAACACCACCCAGCGCGTCCCGTCCGCCACGGACTCCTTGATCATGTTGGTCAGCCGCCGCACATTCACGTACCGGTATTCGCTCGCCTCGGGAGCTTTGGTTCGGGCGCCCCAAATCCGGATGCCCTCGCCAGGGAAATATCGGATGCAGTTCACGCCCGCCGGGTTCAGGACCTCCTGCTCGCCGCGGCTCACGCGTCGCACAAGATCGATCGCACCCTGGATGGGCTCGTTGGCTGGCGCCTTATGGACGCCGCGGGTCGCGTCGACGCGCGCCCACACGCCTGCAATATGGCCCGACGGCGGCTGCGTCACCTTTTTCCCGGACACGGGATCGATCATCACGATCCACGGGAAATACAGCGCTGTATAACCGCCGGGGGATTGCGGAGCTCCGAGGTCCTGCTGGCCGCCGGCTTCCGTATCCGGATCCGCCGAGCGGGCCGCCGGGGGCCGGGTTGAGTCGGGCCAGTCGGGGTGGTCGGAGGACACCGCGGATGCAGAAGAAGCCGATGACGGCGTGCTGTCGCCGGCATCCGCTTCCTCCCCGGTGTCGTCATTTGAGCCGCCACCATCCGGGCCAGCATCCCCACCCGAGCCAGCGTCCGCCGTCGTCCGCTCGTCATCCGGGCCCGCATCCCGTGCACCCTCGGGAACGCCCGACGTCGCGGCCCTGGTGAGCGCCCCGACGTCGTCCACTTTTTCCACCGTGTCCATGATGGCCATGCGGTCCTGCCGGAGCGGGTGCTCTACATGCGCAGCCAGTGCAGCGTAGGATTCGGCATCCGCGAAGCCCGGCGCTGCCACCATGGAGATGTCGTCCACGGCCTCGAAGAGCGTGAGGCCGGTGGGTTTGGTGGCCGTCCCGGTGAGGCTGCCGTTGGCCCCAATGTTCACCACATAACAACGGCTCCCTCCGTTTGAGAAGAAGCCGTAAACAGCGTTGGAGAGCGGTGTGCCCGCTGTCGCGTTGCCGACATATTGGTCCACGAACTGGGTCCAGTTGTCCAGCACACGGAGCTCATCCACCAAGGCGTCCTGGTTCGGAGCCACGCCTACGAACGCTGCGATGCTGGTGTTGACCTGCCCGATGGCTCGCGCGCCGCTGGGCACTTCCTGAACATAAACGCCTGGCGCCTGATAGTTCGCCATGGTGCGCTCCCTTTCCTGCCCGCGGTAGTCCGCGGATTCACACCCACCGGATGATGACCGGCAGGCTGCTGGTGCTGGCCGAGACTTCCTTTTCGGTGCCGCGTACTGCTACGGCAAAGTGCTGGAGTTCATCCGCCGAGGCCAGGACCTCGAAGTGGCCGGTCGCATCGCTGACGACTGCCGTGGCGGAAGAATGGGCATGGATGTAGGCGTTGGGGATGCCTTTGTTGTGGACGTCCACGAGCCGACCGTGGATGCGCCGGGCAACGCCGGTCTTGGCGATGAGTGGTTCAAGGACGGGCGGTCCGGAAGGCTCTTCGAAGCGCAGCGCCACGGGGATCCGGACCAGGAATCCGAGCCCTTGCCGGATAGCTCCGGAGTACTCTTCGGGATGGAATTCGCCCGCGGAAACCACCGAGTACTGGCTGTGGCGCTCCACGGCCAGGAGCAGCTGCTCCATGTTGTCCAGTTGTTCGGGCCCATGGCATTCCACCGCTACCCGCAGTTCGAGGTCAAGGACCGGGCCATCACGTCGGGATCTTCCCACACGGTTGAGTGTGACCGCATGGACGGTGACCGGAGCGTCCGGGGTGGGAATGACGGCTTCGGGGGAGCCGTCGTCGAACCTTACGCGCTGGGGAGCGACGGCGTCGGAAAGTACCCCCAGGAGGTCGGTCAACGACGAACGCACATAGCCCACGGCAGAACCCAGAACTCGAAAGGTGACCAGAATTGCAACTGGGACTAGGTTACTCCCGCTGTTGCGTGTAGTCACTGGGGAATCAGGAGTAACTCCATTCGATTGAATGTGCAGGTGGGAACGTGAGTCACGCTGTGAAGGCGAGATCCTGTGCGTGCAACCTGTGGAGGAGCGGTGCGCCACGGGAGATGCGCAGGGCTTCATCGATGGTGCTGACAGCCATTCTTTCGAGTTCAGTCCCCAAGGACCCGGCAAGGTGCGGGGTGAGGAGGACGTTCGGATGCGTGTAGAGCCTGGATTCTGCGGGGAGCACCCACGGGGTGGTGACATCCAGGACAGTGAACAGGTCACCCCGTTCAACACGGGCCAGCAGCGCGTCCTGGTCCACCAGCTCGCCGCGGGACGTGTTGATGAACGTGGCGCCGGGCTTGAGGGAATCCACCAGTCCCGCATGGATCAGATTGAATGTGGAGGGGAGCGACGGCGCGTGGAGGCTGACGACGTCGCAGCTCGCCACCAGTTGCTCCAGGGTGGCACGCTCGACGCCGAGTTCTGCTGCCGCTGCATCGTCGAGGTAGGGGTCGGCGACGACGAGCTGGACGTCGTAGGGCTGCAGGAGCCTGATGACGTGCCTGCCAATCTTCGAGGCCCCGATGATGCCCACACGCTTGCCGAAGTTGCCCATATCCGGGAACACCTGGTCGGGCTCGATTTCCGTTTTTTCTGTGTGCAGTTTTCGGGCGATCTGCAGGACCCTCTTGTTGGCCAGCAGGATCATGGCCACCGTGTATTCAGCTACGGGGATGGCGTTGGCATCAGCAGCTGTACTGACTTCGATGCCGCGGTCCCAACATTCCTGGCCCACGTGATGCTTGACGGTTCCGCCGGCGTGCAGGACGTGGCTCAACCGTGGTGCTGCCGTCAAAGCGGCGGGATCGAGCCGCGGGCAGCCCCAGCCGGTGATGAGGATGTCCGTATCGGCCAGGAGTTTCAGGGAACGGGGAGATGTGAAATCCTCCATAGGTTCCGGGCTCAACAACTGCAGTTCAGGAGCCAGGGACTCGAGTCGTCGTGCGGGAAAGACCCGGGATACGATGCCGGGACCCATCGCCAGTGCGACGTTCAGTTTGCTCGTGGTCATTTGACGCTCCCTGCGGTGAGGCCGGACTTCCAGAAACGCTGGAGCATAATGAACGCCAGCAGCAAAGGAATGATGGACAAGAGCGAACCCGTGATGACCATGGGCGTGAACTCGGGCTGCGGTACGGAGTAGCCCTGCCAGATGGAGATGCCCACGCTGACGGGCAGGAGTTGCTGGTCCTGCAACATCACCAGGGGAAGCATGAAGTTGTTCCACACGCCCACGAACTGGAACAGGGCGATGGTGATGTAGCCAGGCATCATCATGGGCAAGCCGAGCGAGAAAAAGGAACGGACCGGGCCGGCGCCGTCCATGCGTGCCGCTTCCAGGGTTTCGGCCGGGACATAGCTCGCGGAGTAGACGCGGGCCAGGTACACCCCGAACGGGTTGCAGAGGACCGGAATGAGGACGGCCCAGATGGTGTTGGTCATGCCCACCAGGGAAGCCAGGAGGTACATGGGCAGCACAGTGGCCGTGTTTGGAATCAGGACACCCACCAGGACGAAACCGAAGAGCGAGTCCTTCCACCGGAACTGGAACTTGTCGAACGCGTACCCCGCCATGACCGAAATCAGGCTGCCAAGGACAGCGCCCACACCGGCGTACATCACGGAGTTGCCCAGCCAACGGAAGAAGAGACCCCCGTCCTGGTTTGCCACCGCGGCTATGTTCTCGAACAGGGAGAAGTTGCCCAAGGCATAAGCGCTGGTGCCGTACAGATCTGCAGCGTTCTTGGTAGAAGCGAAAACCAACCACAGGACCGGGACCACCATGTAGGCGGAGCCAATGATGAGCAGCCCGTTGACCGTGAGCTTGCTGGCGAACCCGCCTCCACGGTTGGAACTGCCGCGGTTGGAACGGGATCCCGTGCGGCGGGGAGCTAGCTGGGAAGGAGCGGTTTTGCGGGCACGGGAAAGAGTTGAGGTGCTCATGATTTGTTCATCCTGGAGCTAAGGCGGGTGACGGCCAGAGACAGGATTGCGGCCAGTCCGGCGATGATGATGGAGGCCGCCGCAGCCTGGTTGAGGTTGTGGCGGATGAAGGCTGCGTCATAGGCCCAAAGGTTGGGAACCCAGGTACTGGTGACGGATGCCGTGGCCTTGGAGATGATGGATGGCTCCGTGAAAAGCTGCAGGGTGCCAATGATGGTGAAGAGCATGATGACGCTCAATGCCGGCAGGATCAGAGGGAACTTGATGCTCACTGCGGCGCGGATCTCGCCGGCCCCGTCCACGCGGGCGGCTTCCAGGATTTCCCGGGGAACGGCCTGCAATGCGGTGAACAGGATGATCACGTTGTAGCCGGTCCACTCCCACACGCCGATATTCACGATGGACGGCAGCACCATGTGCGCGTCCAGGAAGTTGATTTGGATACCCCCGCCTTGGAGCGCCTGGACCAGCGGGCTGATGCCGGGGGTGTAGAGGTAGGCCCAGATGAGGGCGGCGATGACGCCGGGAACCGCGTGGGGTAGAAACACCAGGAGCTGGAAAAGCTTGCGTGCCTTGGCAACGGTTGCATCCAGCAGGAGGGCAAAGACCACTGCACCGCCCACCATGCACGGAATGTAGATCAGGCAGTACAACCCGAGGCGGGCGATGCCTTCCACGAACGTGTCGGACTGGAAGACCTGAACATAGTTCTCCAGTCCTACGAACATGGTCTTCGCTTCCCCGAAGCCCAGTCCGGACTTCTGCTGCGAGTGGAAACTCAGCACCAGCGAGTACATCACCGGTGCGATCATGGCGATCGCGAAGACCGCGAAGAAGGGGACCAGGAACAGGGCGGCAGTCCGTCCGCCGGTTCCCGCCAGCGCGCGGCCTCGGCGGCGCACTGTGGTGGTGAGGGCCTGGGTGGCCATGTGATTCTCCTAGCTTGCGGGGGCCTCCGAAGAGGCCCCCGCGTGGTGGCTACTCTTTGACGGACAGGCCGGCCTGCTTCAGGCTGGCCACGGTGGCGTCCTGGGCGGTATCGACGGCGTCATGGATGGTGCCGCCGGTGGTCAACTTGCCGTAGGCATCCTTGAGTGCGGTGTTGGTGATGTCCCAGTTGGGACCCCACTGCCAACCAGGGGTGATGGTGCCGTACGCCTGGGTAAAGACCTCATAGATGTCGTTGCCGAAGTAGCTGGCGTCATAGGCCTTCTGGGCTACCGGCGTCAGGCCGGGGAAGGCAAGGAAAGCCGAGCCGGTGTTGCCGCGGGCTTTGATGGCGTCCTGGTTGGTGGTGAGGAACTCGACGAACTTCGCTGCTGCTGCCGGGTTCTTGCTGCTCTTGGTCACGTTGAAGCTGGAACCGCCGTAGAAGGCTCCCGATTCGTTGCCCCAGTTGGGCAGTTCGGCAGCGATCCACTGCCCCTTCTGGCCACTGGCTTCGGTGCGCTTCTGGATTCCCGTGGCACTCCAGTTCGCACCAACGACGCCAACCACGGTGCTGTTGGCCAGGTCCAGGCTCCATTCGTCGCTGTAGGCCTGGGTGACCTTGACGATCTTCTGGTCGATCAGTTTCTGCCAGTAAGTGGCCACCTTCTGAGTTGCCTCATCATTCACGCCCACCTTCCAACTGTCGCCCTCGGTGYCGAACCACTTGGCGCCCGCCTGCCAAGCCAGCCCGGCGCTCGCAGCTACTTCGTTGGGGTTGAAGCTGGCGAGGTAGGAGTCAGGCGCCACGGTCTTGAGCTTCTTGCCCGCCTGTTCGAAATCGTCCCAGGTTTTGGGGACCTCGACGCCGGCCTTCGCCAGCATGTCCTTGCGGTACCACATGAGCATGGGGGCGGCGTCGTAGGGGAGGGCGTAGGTCTTTTCCCCGAACTGGACCAGAGCTTTGGTCTCGTCCGTGAGCTTGTCCACGGTTTCTGCCTTGTTGATCAGGCCATCGAGCGGGATCACCTGGCTGTTGCTGACGAACTGCGGCAACTGTGGGTATTCGATGGTTGCGACGTCGGGGCCGTTGCCTGCCGTGATGGCCGTGGAGAGCTTTGCGTAACCGCCGTTGGCCCCGTTGGGGATGGTTTCGAAGCTGACCTTGATCTTGTCCTGGCTGGCGTTGAACGCTTCAGCCACTTTGTCCATGCCGGCCAAGGAGGACCAGAAGGTGATGGAACCGCAGGGATCTTCCGCGGGGGTGGGAGCTGCGCCGGGGCCGGGGCCTGTGCCGCAGGCTGCGAGCAGCAGGGTACTGGCGGCCAGGCCTGCCACCCCTGCAAATAGGTGACGACGCTTCATGGTGTTCTCCTTTGAAGACTTGCGATGCGCGGGGAGGGTATGTGGCTGGGGCCACACCGATGAACCCATGTAATCCGCAAGTTCGAACATCTTCAACGTTTCAAACAAATTCAAACATTGAGTCGAGTGAACAACTCAAGTTGTGGCTGGATTCGGATCGAAATTTAGCAACTTTCTCTGTTTGAACGAACAGAAATGCTGGACGATGTTTGTTTGACGCTGCTATGAATTCTGGACACCCCTCAATGAGCACCACCCAGAAAAGCTACCTAAGAACAGGGATTCCCATGGAGAAATCGAACATCAGCAGGCGGGCAGTCCTTCAAGTCGGCGGAACGGCCTCGCTCGCTGCGGCCATCGGACTGGCAGTCGGCCAACCGGCGTCGGCGTCCAAATTTCTTGCGTCCAAACCAAAGGCAACCGAAGTCCTGGACCTGGGCCCCGGCGTCGTACAGTTCTCGTTGATGAGCGGGCTGCTGGTGGGCGACACCCTCTACATCGGTTCGCGGAACCTGGACCCGGTGCGCATCGTGGCGTTTCACGTCCCCACCGGCAAAGTCACCGGCGTGACTGAGCTTGAGAACGGCTATTCCATCCAAACCCTCGCCGCCGACGCGTCCGGCCGATATCTGTACGCCGGCGTGCTGCAGAACACCACGGGGCCCCAGCCGAACCTCTTCCGCTGGGACCTGTCGAGCCCGGGAGCGAAGGCCACGGCGATCGGCCGCATTGGAGATCGCGACGTTCGTGACATGAGCGTGGCACCCAACGGCCGCCTCTACGCGGTTGGCGGCGGCAGCGCCACGGCACCGGCATTGTGGGAATACGATCCCGCCACCGGGCTGGTCACCAACCTGGGCGTTCCGGACAGCGGGGCCACCTTGGCCCGCGCGGTCGCGGCGACGGATTCGACCGTCTTCTTCGGTGCGGGCAGCACGCTCGGAGGTGGAGGAAGCGCCAGCCGCGCCTGCCTCTACGCGTACAGCCATGCCACCAAGACGTTCACCAATGTCACGCCTGGCGAGATGGCTGCAGACCCCAGCATCCGGGACCTCGCGATCTTTGGGGACAAGGTGATGGTGAGCTCCGCGGCGTCCACTTCCACGTCCAAGATCGCCGCCATGAGCGTGGCCAACCCGTCGTCGTACGTAATTGCCGCATCAGTAGGAAAGACAGCCAAGAACTTTGCCGTGATGGGGGACAAGGTCTATTTCGCCAACGAAACCGGCCTGCTGGCCTATTCTCTGGCGACCAATTCCATCGCGGCGCTGTCGTTTAGCGGGCCGTCCCTCGGCGAAATCTGGGGCGTCGACGCCCTGAACGGGAAACTCCTGGTCACCTCCGCGTTCGGTTTCGTCGCGGAAATCGACCCCCTTGCCGGAACGGCCAAGACCACCGACCTCGGCGAGGCCGGTGCGCCGTCGGACGCGCAGGAAGCCATGGGTTTGGCAGCCGGAGGAGGCCTGGTCTACGTCGGCGGCAACGGCGTTATCTCGCGCCGTTCGTTAAAGAACGGCCAAGTTACCAACATGGCCGTTCCCGGCGAAGCGAAAGACGCCGTGGTGGTGGACAACGTTCTTTACACTGGCCAGTACAGCTCCCAAGGCATTTGGAGCTATGACCCCCGCAGCGGCAAGCCCATCAGTCAGGTGGCCAAGTTCTCCGCCGAGCAAAATCGCCCGCTGGACGTTCACTGGGATGAGGTCAACAAGCTCGTCCTGGTCTGCGCGCAGGCGGACACTGAGGGCGGCGGTTCGCTGTGGACGTACGATCCGCGCACCGGAAAATCCGGGTTCTTCCTTAACCCCGTGGACAACGTCCAGTTGGTCCGCGCCGTTACAGCGCACGACGGCGTTGCTTACCTTGGCGGCGGACGCCCCGGTACGGAGGGGCCAGGGACAGTGGTGGCATTCGATCCCGTGAGGGGCAAGGAACTGTGTCGGATCGATCCGGGACTCGGCGCCGGCGTCTCCGCCCTTGCCGTGCAAGGTCCGTTCCTTTATGGGATCGTGCGGACGGGGCGTGTTTTCGTTGTTGACCTTCGGACGCGCGCTGTTGTGCACCAAGCGGACATCAGCGCTGTTTGCACTGGGTTCGCAGCGCTGGTGACCAACCGTGGCGCCGTCTACGGGGTCTCTGACACCACGGTTTTCCGCTTCGATCCCAAGACTTTCGAGCTCGCCACAGTGGTGGCCGATATCGACGGCGGCTGGTACAGCGGCTCGCACATCACCAACGACGAGGATGGTTACCTTTACACGATGCGCGGCAGGAACCTGGTGCGTATTGACGACCAGCCCCAGCAGTAATTGCCCCGCGACGTTGTTTGTATTCGGTCATTTATGCTTGTTTGAACATTGGGATTCCGGAAGAGGATTGGCATGCTCAGCGGGGAACGCCACGAGAAGATACTCCGTGAGTTGGAGCTGCGAGGGTCCCTGACCGTCAATGAGTTTGCCGAAAAGAGCGGCCAGTCAACCATGACCATCCGCCGCGATCTCACGCAGCTCGCTGCCCAAGGTTTGTTGCGGCGTGTCCATGGCGGAGCGGTGCGGATGGTGGTGGAGCGGCCCGGTGACACTGTTCACCGGCGCCCCCGCCAGCCGCTCGCAACCCTGGGCCTCATCGTTCCGACCACCGGCTACTACTTCCCCGATGTCATTCGTGGCGCTGAAGCTGCAGCCCGGGCATTGAATGCACGGCTCATTCTTGGTGTTAGCAACTACTCTGCTGAAGACGAATACCGGCAACTTCAACGCATGGTGGCAAACTCCGTGGACGGGATACTGCTCGCGACTGCCGGACCACTTGAAACCGGTTCACCGACCTTTGAGCTGTTGTCCGGGTTACGGATCCCGGTGGTACTCGTGGAACGTTCAAGCCGGGTGTTCGAGTCCGTAATGTCCGATCACGGCTATGGTGCTGAGCTTGCCATCGAGCATCTTGTTTCCCTGGGTCACCGGCGGATCGGCCTCGCCATTGCAACGAGTCCCACGGCGCCCTGGCTCATTGACAGTCACGCACGTATGGTGGCGAAACTGGGTCTGGAGACCGACGCGCCCATCCTTGAATATGTTCGATCCATGGGCGCGGGCAACAACCAGGAAGAGTTTGGTCAGTTCCTGGAGGAGTGCCGCCGAACCGACACGCACGCTGCCTTGGTGCTTCCCGACGAAGAAGCCATCACCCTGATAAACCTCGCCGAGGAAGCCGGGATGGACATTCCGGAGGATCTGGCAATTGTGGCCTACGACGACGAAGTTGCGGATCTCGCGCCGGTGCCGCTTACGTCTATTGCACCGCCGAAACGCGACGTCGGATAYGCGGCGGTGACCATGTGCATGGAACGCCTCGCCGGCAAGTCTGGCACTTCGGTGTCGCCTGCGCTTCGTCGCGTGAGCCTGGCCCCGAAGCTGATCATCCGGGAGTCGACGGTGATGGGGGAAGACGCGGAGTAGGGGGCAGAGCCTTCCTGAAGCCTTCGACGGCGGGTGGGGACCCGCCATCGAACGCTTCAGTCTGCTTTCGCGAAAGGTACGGCCGGACTAGGATTTCCCGAAACGAAGCGGAGGTCCAGAAGATGAATGAGCAAGTGGCCGCAGCACTGGAAGCGGGATTTGCCCCCGTCAACGGACTTCAGATGTACTACGAGCTGCACGGTTCCGGGGGCACGCCGTTGCTGCTCCTGCATGGCGGTTTGTTCGACATCGAACAGCAATTCGGCGCTCTCATCCCGGCGTTCTCGAATGGACGCAGGGTTATCGCTACGGACTTCCAAGGCCACGGCAGAACCAACGACATCGACCGTCCACTGAACACCGCTGAGTTGGCCTCGGACGTCGTTGGCCTTCTAAAACATCTGGACGTTGGGGAGGTTGACGTCTTTGGCTTCAGCGTTGGAGGGGCGGTTGCACTGCACTTGGCGATCAAACACCCAGAACTCATCCGTAAACTCATCGTCTCGTCGGTGTCATTCAACCCCGACGGCGATCGCGGTGGCAACACTGAGGCGGTCATGGAAATGACCGTTGACATGATCGCGGGCACTCCCATGGAGCAGCGGTACCTGGCCGTCTCCCCGCACCCGGATCACGAGCACCTGCAGGGACTCTTGAACAAACTCGGCGGCTACGACTCCGGGTCAAAGGGATGGACGGATGACGAGATCCGCGGAATTCAAGCCCCTACTTTGATCACCGTAGGCGACTGCGACATGGTCAGGCTTGAGCACGCGGTGCGGTTCCTCCAGCTGCGCGGGGGTGACTTGAACGGCGATTTTGAGGGTGTGCCCGCCTCGCAGCTCGCTGTGTTTCCAGGCACCACGCACTTCTTCGGTCTGGCGAGGACCAACCTTGTGCAGGACGTTGTGACAACGTTCCTGGACGCTCCGCCGCCCGCTGGCTGGCAAGACGAGAGACCCTGATCAGCGTATGTTGTAAACATACTGCCGCAGCTCTTGAGCCGATCGCCATGCGTGCCGGTAGTACTCGACGTGTGCCAGCCCTGCGGCCGCATCCTCATCAAGAATGACCGTGGCCCGCGGATGCTGTTGAATGACCGAGCCCGGAACAGCCGAAGACACCGGCCCTTCCAACGCAGCTGCAATAGCCTGTGCCTTATTCGCTCCGAAGGCCAAGAGGACCAACTGCTTGGAACGGAGGATGGTCCCCAGGCCTTGGGTGATGCAGTGGGTCGGGACCTCCTCCGGGGAGCTGAAGAACCGGGCGTTGTCCTTGCGCGTTTGTTCCGCCAGCGCCTTGATACGGGTCGAGGATGCCAATGAGGACCCGGGCTCGTTAAAACCCACGTGGCCGTTGGAACCGATGCCCAGGATTTGGATTTCCACACCGCCGGCCCGCGCAATCATGGCTTCGTATTCGGCTCCGGCCTGGCCGACATCCGGACCAGTGCCTCGCGGGGTAAACACTTGATCCGGATTCAGTCCCAGCGGCTCCACTACCTCACGGGTGATGACTGAACGGTAGCTTTCCGGGTGCTCCGGCGGGACGCCAAGATACTCGTCCAAAGCGAAGCCGCGAACCCCGGAAACATCGATCCGATCGAGGCGGACCATCTTGGCGAGTTCCGCGTAGGTGGATAGAGGTGTGGAACCTGTTGCGAGGCCAAGGACGGTGGCGGGGTTTGCGATGATCTGCTTTGCGAAGATCTTTGCGGCCACATTGCCAGCTTCGGTTTGATCGCGGACGATGATGACTTCTGCCATGGGTTTCCTTTGGTTAGTGGAAGGGACGTTGCTATCCGGCGACGATCGCCGCACCGACAGAGCCGATGGGGAGCCCGGTCGGGACCAACTGAACACGGTCACCAAGTGCCAGCCCCGCCAGGAATGGCGACTGAGCACTGAACCGGGCGAGCTCCTGCTGTATACCGGCGAGCAAGGGCTGCCCCAGCGCGTTCAAGCCACCACCTATATAGATATGGGTGGGATCGTAGGTCAGCCCAATGATCCGGATGGCTGCGGCAGCACCTTGGAAGAACCGACGCTGGACAGCATGGGCGCGGGGGTCGCCGTCGAGCGCTGCTTCAAAAAGTGCGACGGCAGGCCACTGGCCCTCGCCGGTCCACTGGCGGGCGATGCCCGATCCCGAGGCGATGAGCTCCAGGCAACCCCGCTGACCGCAGGGGCATTTCCCGCCATGGATCCCGAGGGGGAGATGCCCTATTTCGCCCGCCGCCCCGGAAGCGCCGCGGACCAAAATGCCATTGTTGACGTAGCCGGCGGCCAAGCCGGTGCCCAGGTTCAGGTAGGCGCTGGACCCGGATGCGTCGCCGTCGGCCAGCAAGTGGTGGGCGCCGACAGCGGCGGCATTGACGTCGTTCTCGACCGTGACGGGCAGCCCAAGTTCAGCTTCCACCAAGCCGCCGAGCTCCAATCCGGCAACCCCAACGTTCACGGCATTCCGTACATACCCGGTCGCCGTATCCACTGTTCCCGGAATCCCGATCCCCAGCCCGGACAGTGTGCAGTCCGCCAGGCTTTCCGCACCACGCAACTCTTCGAGGACGCCGAAGAGGGAGTGGAGCAGGGCTTCGTTCCCAATTCCAGTGGGACGACGCACCGTGTTGAGGACATTGCAGTCCGGATCGATGGCGACGGCCTCAATCTTCGTGCCGCCAATATCTACGCCGATCCTCACGGTGCAGGTGAGCGTGGGAACAGAAGTGCGGGTGGCGGACAGAACGGGGGTGGAGATCAAGGTCATAAGTATGTTCTTTCGGGGTTGTTGCCCAACTGCTACTTTCCGCTTAGCGCCGCATGGTTTGCATTGCCTGCTGATCGTCGATCCGGACCAGGTTCGGGCCACGTAGCGTGTACAGCAGACCATCTTCGTCTGCCGTAATGTGTGGGCCGCTGTACCACCCGCCGTTGATGTCGGCCGCCACCACAGAGACGGCAAAGGTTGCAGGGTCGATCCGGAAGACCGTGGAATCGGAGACGCCGTAGACGATTCCGCGGCTCACCTGCAGTGCCCCGAAGTCAGTGCACACGCTGCTCAGGTCGCCCTGGTGAACCACTTGGCGCGTGTCAAGGTCGATGACGAACAGCCCTGCCGCCCTCCGGGACATCCCGTAGAGGAACTTCCCATGGATGGCCATCGCAGCAATGCCCGCAGTCTGACCGGGGTCAATTCGCCACAACTCCTGGTTGGCCAGCGGATCCCACGCCACTACCGTGCTCCGGGGTCCGTCTGGATAGATGTTGTCGCCGCCAAGGTAGGCAACCCCATCTTTCGTTGCTACGGCACGAACCATCTGCAGGTTGTCGATGGGGTTGACCCTGCTGATGACCTGGGTTGTGACGGGGTTGTACGCGGCGAAACATCCGCCCCCGCCGGTATCGTTCTGCGCCCCCGCAATCACCAGGCCATTGACAGCGTCCCAGCAAACGTCCAGGGGACGGTTTTGTCCGGGCGGCAAGGCTGCCACCTGATAGGGGAGTTGGCCTGTTGAAGGATCGTAGGAGTAGATACCCCGGGAGTTGTACTGGCCCGTGAACAGAACCCCACCCACCACGATGGCGTCCTTGGCCTCGCCCGTAGCCCGTAGATAGGAAACCTGGTCCGACGCGAGTTGATGCCGGGCAATGGTGCCCGTGCCACCTACATAGACGTCACCTGCACCGGCCGCCAGGCCCATGCAGAGTTGCGGTCCGCCCGGAGCCCCTGCCTGTGTCAGGTCATACTTGGCCGCAGTCTTGGTTACCGGATCCACCTCGATGACGTCGTAGGAGGACACAGTCAGGACACTGCTGCCATGGACGTCCAGACCCCACATAGCGCCCACATCTTCGGTAAGAATCTGCGTGATTTTCTTCGTAATCATGTTGTAGGACCAGACTCCGGGCTCCTTAATGAAGAACACTTGGTTCCCGAGCTGACGGAACATCACTCCGGTCTTGGCAATGATGGTGTACTTGGAGTGATCGGCAAGGTTGATCAACACGGACTTGCCGGGGCCCTTCACACCGACACCCAGTTGCCCGTCCAACACGCTCAGCGAGGTAACGGAAACGCCCGTTGCGACCTCGGACGGGAGGATACTTGTGGATGTCTTGGTGGCACGGTCAAAGGCAAAGAGCCGGGCAGGGCTTGAGCCGTTGCCGCCGCCCAAAGTACTGCCAGTGCCAAAGTAGACGGTGCTGGCTGTCGCAGCAACGGCTTGGGCAATGGTGGCTCCCGGATCCGGAACGCCCCAGCTGGTCACCGTACCCGTCTCCGGATCGTATTCCCACAGGGACGGCGCATTGGTGGTCAACCCGCCGCCGGCAGCATAGACCTTGCCATCTGGAGCCACGGCAAGTGCCCGGATGTCCCGGTCTCCCGTTTCGCCGACTCCCACCGCGGGAAGGTTCGGAATGCTCAGGTCCCAGCGGTAGATATTTGGTTTGCCGTCAATACCGTCACGGAGCACGCCGGCGTACAGGTAGCGACCGGTGGAATCGGCGGCCAACGCTTGGATGCTGTATCCCGAGCCAAGGTCCGTTCGCGACGTTATGGTGCGGGTAGGGAGATGGAATCCGATGACCCGGGCAGGACTCAGGTTGCGGGACCCGATGTACACGGTGTCTCCGACCAGCAGCGAACTCATAAGCGAAAACTGAACTACTGCCGGTCCGAGGTCCGTGATCAGCGGCGCATTCAAAATCTGTGGTCGGGCGGCCTGGGCGGCTTCTGGTGACAGTGCTGACAGTGCAACGGCGAGGCTGCCGATGCCCCCGGTCTGCAGCAATTGGCGGCGATTGATGGCGAATTTGGACATGGAAGATCTCCTCATTGAGTGTCCCTTGGGGGTGTTTCCAATGGTGGGTTTGGAATCGTGAGGGACGTTCCGGCGACGTTCCATGCACTGGACTTAGCGTTTCAGCCCGGGGCGAGGAAATCCATGATTCGAACATTTTCAGACATACGCGCTCGACCGCACGCTGCCGGCTACTTCACTTGCCGGACAGCGTCCCGCCACCACGCCACTGTTGCTGCGGCAGCTTCCGGCAGGGGCGTCGGTTCGCAGCCCAGGAGGCGCTGGCTTTGCGAGGAATCCATCACGAACGGCCGCTCGAACTGGTAGAGCATCTCGGCAAGCTCGCGCATGTCGGTCGAAAAGAGACCTGCGGTCCTCAGCACCCACCCGGGCACAGCACTCACCTTCGGAACAGAAACGCCGGCAGCGTCGGCGAACGCCGCGGCAAGTTCGCGTTGGGTCAGCGCAGGACCGGTCGGCGCGTGGAGCACGGTGTTCCAGAGCTTAGGATTCCGGGCCGCTATGATCATTGCCGCCGCCAGGTCAGGGACAAACGTGAACGAGTGCGGTTGCCGAGCGCTGCCAATCACTTGGACTGTCTTTCCCTCCACAACCAGTGGAACCATTCGTTCGCCTGCATGCGCCGTGCGCACCAGCGGGCCGAAGAAGTCGCCGGCCACCACACTCACAGTATTTGCAGCATGCATCTGCCGCGCGTTCAGCAGCTGGGTCCTGATGCCTCGTTTGCCGCCCGACGCCGCCCGTGGACCCGCCTCAGTCATCACGTTCTCCGGCTCGCTGTACGCGTAGAGGCTCTCTGGAAATACGACGACGGCGCCCGCGGCTGCCGCTGCATCCATCACCACTTGTTCGGCTTGCGGGAGTTCGGCCGCCCATGCCGCCGCACGGTAAGCGGATCCGTGAATGCAGTGGAAGACCGCGGCGGCGCCGTTGAGTGCTTGGCCCAATTGCCTGGGATCAGAGGCGTCCACGCGCATTCGTTCAATGCGGGGATGGTCCGGGCCGCTGCCGGAACGCGTCAGAATGCGAACGTCTTCTCCCTGCTCAGCGAGTTGTTCGGCGACGGTCCAACCAACAGGTCCTGCTCCGGTCACGACGTACATGCTGATCTCTTTCCTCGAAGTCCAATTAAATTTGAAGAGAGAGCAGTGCTCTCTGAATTCAGAATGTCTTTCATCAACGCCAAAGTCAAGAGCACTGCTCTCATTTGTTGATGGTGCTCTCTGTGTTGTGGCAAGGTGGTGTCATGTCTTCCACTGCGCGAGGCGTCGAAGCTGCGCCAAAAGCCCAGCCCAAAGCCAAGCCGCCAACTCCCCGTGAGCGTGCGCGGGCACAAACCATCGCCGACATAGTGCGACTCGGCCGGGAGCACTTAGCAGTCCACGGCGCGGCGGCTGTCTCGCTGCGGGCTGTGGCCCGGGACCTTGGCGTCGTTTCTTCGGCCGTTTATCGCTACGTGGAAAGCCGGGACGAACTTCTCACACTCTTGCTCATCGACGGCTACAACGAGCTCGGCGACGAAGTGGATGCAGCTGTAGCGGCGGTTCCTGAGAATGATTTCGCAGGTCAGTTTCGTGCCCTGGGTAAGGCGATTCGTGCTTGGGCGCTCAGGGAACCAGCCAGCTACGCCCTGCTTTTCGGGAGCCCCGTTCCCGGCTATCAGGCACCAGGTGAGCGAACCACAGTTCCCGGAACACGTGTCATCTTTCGCCTCGTAAGCATCTTTGACGCAGCCCATCGCGCGGGCGCACTGGAGACGGAGGTGAGTCCCGCCGTCGTCATCCCACCGGCCTTGGCAGCAGACATGCGGAACATCCGGACTGAACTTGGGATCACGGTGCCCGAGTCAGCGCTCGCGCGGGGCGTGCTGGCGTGGACGTCCGTCTTCGGGGCTGTGAGCTTCGAAGTCTTTGGCCAGTACGGGCGGGATACCTTTGCCGCGCGCGATGAATTGTTCGAGCACCAACTGCTCGTCCTCCAGGGCATGGCGGGGTTATGACCAGCGGGCCTGCGGCCAGCGGCAGGACACCGAGCAGCAGACGGTAAAGTATCAAGATGGTTCGAGGGCTTGCTGATATCGGCGCGGAGGGCATACTGCTCGCCGGTGCCGGGCGCGCCATTCTCCTTCAGATTGCGGATCCCAGGGTGGGTCATGGAGTCGCCGATCACAGTGACTTTGCCCAACGGCCGCAGGACCGGCTGCGGTCTACGCTGACTTACGTTTATGCCATTGTTTACGGCACGGACGAGCAAGTTGCTGCGGTTCGCCGCTCCGTCAACCGCGCCCACGCTCCGGTGCGCCGGAACCCTGACGATGCAACAAAGGGCTACAACGCTTTCGACCCCGAGTCGCAGCTTTGGGTTGTCGCCACCCTTTATGACACCGCCGTCACCGTTTACGAGCAAGTGCACGGACCGCTCGACGACGAGACCGCCGACCGCATGTACCGCGACTATGCGCGCATTGGGACGGCGCTGCAGCTTCCGGTGAACATGTGGCCGCCCGATCGTGGGGCCTTCGCTGGGTATTGGTCTTCGCACGTGGACGTGCTTCGACCTGATGAAAAAGCCCGCAAGATAGCCAAGGATCTGCTGTATCCGGCAGGTGGGCCCGCGCTCATGCGCCTGGCGATGCCGCTTGCCCGCTTCCTGACCGCCGGCCTGCTTCCGGACCATCTGCGCGAGGGCTTCGGCTTGGAGTGGACTCCCCGCGATAGCCGTCGCTTCGAGCGGACCATGCGGTGGCTCGGACGCGTCTATCCCCGGCTGCCGCAGCGGATACGGCACTGGCCAAGGGACTACTATCTGAGCCGGCTGGAAACCACCCCGTCCAAGATCGGGGGCAAGGCAAGGAATGCGTAATTCGACCTCGGTGGAACAAGCCATCGACGACCTCGCACACCGTTATCTGCAGCACGCTCAGGGCGGCCGACTCCGCATGCGGCTGACCGAGTTCGTGGTGTTCGGACTGAAGCAGGCGTGGGCTTGCGTCTTTGGTGCAGCACTGCTCGCCGTGATCATCGCAGCCCGCCTCTGGTATCCGGACGACGCCAGCTTGGCGCGGAATGACTTTTTGACCATCGCCGCAGTGGTCATTCAGATCCTGATGATCAGCTTCAAGCTGGAAACACTGCGCGAGCTGCGGGTGATCCTGCTGTTCCATGCGGTGGGAACGGTCATGGAGCTGTTCAAGACGGACGTGGGTTCGTGGTCTTACGAGGCCGAGGGCTTCCTCCGGATCGGTGCTGTTCCGCTGTTCAGTGGCTTCATGTATGCGGCTGTTGGCTCGTACATGGTGCGCGTCTTCCGGCTATTTGACCTCCACTTCGACCACTACCCCTGGCGATGGATCACTGCCCTTGTAGCGGCCGGGATCTACATTAATTTCTTCTCGCACCACTACGTCTTCGACGCGCGCTGGGTGCTTCTTGCCGCCGTCGTGCTTGTCTACGGGCGGTGCGTGATGCACTTCCGGGTGTTCCGTAAGCGCTTCAGGATGCCCATCCTGGTGTCTTTCCTCTTGGTGGCACTGTTCATTTGGTTCGCCGAGAACATCGGCACGTGGTCCCACGCTTGGCTCTACCCCAACCAGGTGAATGGCTGGCAGGCGGTCTCGATCGAGAAGCTCCTTGCCTGGTTCCTGCTGATGATCATTTCCGTGGTGCTCGTGGCGTGGGTGTACAAACCTGAGCCGCCGCCGGCCAGCGCCACACAAACGGGTGGCGCCACCCAAACCCCTGGCGCCACCCACATTCGCCAGGGACACCCGGATATCCGTGTCGCCCGCCCGCCGGAGTGACGCTGGTGCGTTTGCGTGTCGTCAGGCAGCTCTACTCCTGCGAATTGACGCTGAAGCCCTAGCCACTCCCCATGCCAGAACCGCGGCCGCGGGTAGTGCACCAAGAATGATCTGCGTAAGTCGCGGGTGGATGGACTGCTGATGAGTGCCGTCAGTCATCGTGAAAGTGCACTCGATCCCCAAAGGCAGGAAGGCATACTCTCCCCGGGGTGGTACGGGTGAGCCCTCGGGGTTATGGATTGTTCCGGCGGGAAGATATTCGCCGAGGCAGAGCCCGGAAATACCCCCAGCATTATGGTTCAGGAGTCCGCGGTCCAGGAACCCAACCAGAACGAACCAGCTCAAGCAAAAGAAGATGGCCAGCACAAGAAATGGGTGTCTCCCGACCACGGCGAGCCTCCGTTCTGTGTCTCCACGCTTCTCCGCAGGCTACAGCGCGGCACGAATCCAGCGAAGTCCATCGCGCAAGTCTGCCAGTTCACGCAGGGCGAAACCAGCCCCTGAACCGCGTACTTCCGGGGGAAATTTCGGCACCAAAGCCAAACTTGAGCGTACCTCGCTCAACTTTGGATTGACTTTGAAACGAGGCTGAGTACAGTTGAGTGCAGAACGCTCAACTAGCCGATTGTTGAGTGGGCTCCCGATAACCCAACCGCCCAGCGGACCGGTGCCGGGGGCAATCTCGAACATCGGCCATTGAAAGGAAACAAGATATGTCACGTGCAGTAGGTATCGACCTCGGAACCACTAACTCCGTGGTCTCTGTCCTTGAAGGTGGCGAGCCCACCGTCATCGCCAACGCAGAAGGCGGCCGCACCACGCCGTCGGTCGTTGCGTTCTCGAAGTCCGGTGAGGTCCTGGTTGGCGAGATCGCCAAGCGCCAGGCCGTCAACAACATCGACCGCACCATCGCTTCCGTCAAGCGCCACATGGGCACCGACTGGTCCGTCGCCATTGACGACAAGAAGTACACGCCGCAGGAAATCTCCGCGCGTATCCTCATGAAGCTCAAGAACGACGCCGAGAGCTACTTGGGTGAAAAGGTCACCGACGCCGTGATCACCGTTCCGGCATACTTCAACGACGCCGAGCGCCAGTCCACCAAGGAAGCCGGCGAAATCGCAGGCCTCAACGTCCTCCGCATCGTCAACGAGCCCACCGCAGCTGCGCTGGCCTACGGCCTGGACAAGGGCAAGGAAGACGAACTCATCCTGGTCTTCGACCTCGGTGGCGGTACCTTCGACGTCTCCCTCCTCGAGGTCGGCAAGGACGAAGACAACTTCTCCACCATCCAGGTCCGCGCAACCGCAGGTGACAACCGCCTCGGTGGCGACGACTGGGACAACCGCGTCGTCGAATGGCTGCTGAACCAGCTCAAGATCAAGGGCATCGATCTCTCCAAGGACAAGATCGCCCTCCAGCGTCTCCGCGAAGCTTCAGAGCAGGCAAAGAAGGAACTCTCCTCCTCCACCAGCACCAACATCTCCCTCCAGTACCTGTCCGTCACCCCCGACGGCCCGGTCCACCTGGACGAGCAGCTGACCCGTGCCAAGTTCCAGGACCTCACCAAGGACCTGCTGGACCGCACCAAGAAGCCGTTCCACGACGTCATCGCTGAAGCCGGCATCAAGGTCTCCGACATCGATCACATCGTGCTCGTCGGTGGCTCCACCCGTATGCCCGCTGTCTCTGAGCTCGTCAAGGAACTTGCCGGCGGCAAGGAGCCCAACAAGGGCGTCAACCCGGACGAAGTTGTAGCCGTCGGTGCTGCACTCCAGGCCGGTGTCCTGAAGGGTGAGCGCAAGGACGTCCTCCTCATCGACGTCACGCCGCTGTCCCTCGGCATCGAAACCAAGGGTGGCGTCATGACGCACCTCATCGAGCGCAACACGGCTATCCCCACCAAGCGTTCCGAGACCTTCACGACCGCTGACGACAACCAGCCGTCCGTGGCCATCCAGGTCTTCCAGGGCGAGCGTGAATTCACCCGCGACAACAAGCCGCTGGGCACGTTCGAACTGACCGGCATCGCTCCGGCACCGCGTGGCGTTCCGCAGGTCGAGGTCACCTTCGACATCGACGCCAACGGCATCGTCCACGTGTCCGCCAAGGACAAGGGCACCGGCAAGGAACAGTCCATGACCATCACCGGTGGCACCGCACTCTCCAAGGAAGACATCGACCGCATGGTCCGTGAAGCCGAGGAGCACGCCGCAGAGGACAAGGCCCGCCGCGAAGCTACAGACACCCGTAACTCCGCCGAGCAGCTCGCCTACTCTGTGGACAAGCTGATCGCCGACAACGACGACAAGCTGCCGGAAGAGGTCAAGACCGAGGTCAAGGCCGACGTCGACGCCCTCAAGTCCGCGCTGGAAGGCACCGACGACGCCGCTGTGAAGACGGCCTTCGAGAAGCTCCAGGCTTCCCAGACCAAGCTCGGCGAAGCCATCTACTCGCAGGCAGCCGCAGCTGACGCTCCGGGTGCCGGTGCAGAAGGTGCCCCGGCCGGTGGCGCAGGTTCCGGTGCTGCCGACGAAGACATCGTCGACGCTGAAATCATCGACGAAGACGAAGCGAAGAAGTAGCCATGCCCCACCACGGCAACGAAGCAGAGCACTCTGAAGGAAACGAGCCGCGCAAGCCCGTAATCCGGGACAACCGCAAGGTTGACCCGGAAACCGGGGCTGCCCGCCACCCCGAAGGCGAAGCTGCTGCTCCCACCGAAGGCAACACCGCCCCCACGGAAGGTGACGCTCTCTCCCAGGCTGAGGAAATCCTCAACGGGGTAGAGATGCCGGCCGAGGAGTCGGTAGCCTCCGGCGCCGCGGCTGAAGCCCAGGCAGCGGAGCTCCGCAACGACCTCCTTCGCCTTCAGGCTGAGTATGTCAACTACCGCAAGCGCGTCGAACGCGACCGCGCCGTAGCAGGGGAGATGGCCGTCATCGGCGTCCTGAACTCCCTGCTCCCGGTGCTGGACGACGTCGACGCCGCCCGCCAGCACGGTGACCTCGAAGACGGCCCCTTCGCCGCCATCGCCACCAAACTGGAGAACGCGCTGAAGACGTACGGACTGGAACGCATCGCGGAAACCGGTGTCGAATTCGACCCCACCATCCACGAAGCACTCATCCAGCAGCCCGGCGAGGACATCGACGTGGACACGGTCAGCCAGGTGCTGCGCTCCGGATACCGCTCCGGCGAGCGGGTTCTGCGTGCGGCCCAAGTGATCGTGGCGGTTCCGGCGTAACGTCCGCCTTCGCGGATGAGGGGGCCCCGCCCCTTCGCGTGGTGGCTTTAGTCCTGCGGACTTTGGCCACCACGCTCCGGTAGGCCCGATGCCACTCCCGGGCCCCCTCATCCGCTCCGGCTCGGCTGTCGGGTCACCTAAGGTGGGATGACCGCAGCGCGCAGCTGGATAGGGGGCCGCGGCGTGGCGGGCATCGCGAAGCGGGCACGGCCCCCTATCCAGCGGAGCGCAAGCTTCGACACAACGAAAGGAAACGCTCTTGGCCAGCCAGGACTGGGTTGAAAAGGATTTTTACGCGATCCTTGGTATTGCCAAGGACGCGTCTGACGCGGATATTAAGAAGGCTTACCGCAAGCTAGCCCGCGAGCATCACCCTGATACGAACTCGGGGAATGCTTCTGCGGAGAAGAAGTTCAAGGACATTTCCGAGGCTTACTCGGTGTTGTCCAACCCTGAGGACCGGCAGCAGTACGACGCTATCCGCGCTATGGGTGGTGCCCGGTTCGCTCCGGGTGCCGGCGCCGGGCGTGGTGGTGCTGGCGCCAACGGTGGGTTCGAGGACCTGTTCGGTGGTTTGTTTGGTGGCGGCGCGCGTCAGCCTTCGGGTGCCGGTGGTATTCCTCCGGAGTTTGCTGACTTGTTTGGGGGTGGCTTCGGTGGAGGCCAGACCGGGTTCCAGCGTGCTCCGCAGAAGGGCTCGGATCGCACTGCGACGACGTCCATCTCCTTTGCCGGTTCCATCAAGGGCACTACTGTGAGCCTGCGTGAAAGCAACGGCCACGTGATCGACGTCAAGATTCCCGCGGGCATCAAGGACGGGCAGAAGGTCCGGCAACGCGGCAAGGGCAACGTTGGTCCCGCCGGAAACGGTGACCTCATCATCACCGTGAATGTGAAGCCCCACGAGTTTTTCCAGCGCGACGGCGACAACATCCGCATCCACGTGCCGGTCACGTTTGCGGAAGCTGCGCTCGGCGCGACTATCGATGTTCCAACGATCGACGGCGACACCGTCAAGGTACGCGTCCCCGCCGGGACGCCGTCCGGTCGTACTCTCCGGGTCAAGGGCCGCGGCGTGAAAACGTCCAAGGCGACCGGTGACCTGCTGGTGACTATCGACGTCGCCGTCCCCCAGAACCTGAACAAGGAAGCGGAGGAGGCCGTGAAGGCATTTGCTGCCGCGACCACCGACGCCAACCCGCGTCACGATTTGGCCGCGAAGGCCCGGTTGTAGGGAGACGGTCATGGCAATCGACGTCAACCAGCCGATCTTTGTCATCTCCGTCGCCGCGGAGCTTGCCGACATGCATCCGCAGACGTTGCGCCAGTACGACCGCCTGGGCATTGTCTCGCCCAGCCGTGCCCCCGGGAAGTCCCGGCGGTACTCCCAGAACGACGTCGATAAGCTGCGGGAGGTCCAGCGCCTCTCCCAGTCCGGCGTCTCGCTCGAAGGCATCAGGCGCATCCTGGACCTTGAAAACCAGGTAGCGGCGTTGCAGTACCGGGTGGCCGAACTGACAGAAGAACTAACCCGGCGCCGAAGTCCTTTGGACACGCGTATTTTCGCGGCAGGAGCAGCGGGCGACGTCGTCAGTCTGGCCCGCGGTCAACGTCCCCGTGCGAGGTCGCAAGCCGTTGTGGTGTGGAGGCCGCGGCCAGAGCAGTAGGCCATCTCACTCCAGAACAGTGTCAGCATGCCGGTGCGCAACCTTCCACTCGCCATCCTCGCGGCGGTACACCTGGGTGGCCCTCAGGACCTGGCTCACCGGCTGCCCGGTAATCGAGATTGAGGATCGCTCCAAACCAGCGGTGTAGGCCATGTCGCCAACGACGTCGTAGGCCTGCAGTTCGAAGGAGTAGGCGGTGCAGTCGGAGAACCTGTTGGCCAGATCTGTGAAAAGCCGGCCGACTTCTTCCTGCCCGACGGCGTTGCGCCAGGCGCCCAGGACGCTCACGGGCTCGTGGCTGGACCAAATTGCCCGACGCGGAGCGGAGTCTCCGTTGAGGAGGGCCACCTCAGCCTGGTAAAGCGTGGTCCTGACCCAGGCAAGGAACTCATCGTTCTCGGTCATGTCCCCAGTATGCTCCCGCACGCGAAGGAGGCACTGCCGGAACCTGTAACAGTGGACTCTCCCGCGCCGTCATCAAAAGGAGTGTGATTAGTAGGAGAGCTCCTATGAAAGAGAGGCCCACGATGGCACCCAGCGAAACGGCACGACGCAATCACGACGAACTCTTCCCCGGTCAGCTTCCAGCCTTGGCGGTTACAGACCCCGAACTCGTGGAGATCTTCAACAACTTCGCTTTCGACGAGGTATTGAGTCACGGAAGACTGGATACCAGGACGAGGCTCATGGTTCAGCTCGCGTCTCTTATCGCGTCACAAGGAATGCGTGAGTACCGTGCATTGCTCGGAGCGGCCCTTACGGTGGGCGTGATCCCGGTGGAGGTGAAGGAACTTGTCTACCAAGCCGTCCCCTACGTCGGCATGGGCAAGGTTTCGGATTTCCTGCACGCCACCAATGAAATCCTCAAGGAGAACGGTGTGGAGCTACCTGTTCCAGGCCAGTCCACCACTACCCCGAAAGACCGAGGGGAGAAAGGTCTGGCTATCCAGAGGGAGATCGCAGGCGCAGAACGCATCGATGATATGCGTGCAGCTGCTTCAGCTGATGAAATGCACTTCCAGGAGTACCTTGCCGGGAACTGCTTCGGCGACTATCTGACACGCACCGGCATTGATGTTCCGAGACGTGAACTCCTCACGTTGTCCATGCTTGTCTCCCTTGGCGGCTGCGAGCCACAGGTCAAGGGGCACATTCTGGCGAATCTGAACGTAGGGAACAGCCGCGGGCTGATGCTGGACGTCATCACGCAATTGCTGCCGTACATTGGGTATCCCCGTACGCTCAATGCGTTGCGCACACTCAATGAGACGGTGCCGGCACCCAGCGCAGGGTAAGGCTGACTTCAGCTGTGGATCGTAGCCGGAAAAGGACGATAATAAAGTCATGGCACGGCAAGAAGGGCACGTGCTAGTGGTTGGCGTGTAGGCGCTGAAAAGCGTCCCATGCTCGTGTAGTGAGGGAAGATTCCGATGTCGTTGTCGGATGAAGAACGCAGGAGTTTGGAAGAGCTTGAGCGGGATCTCGCTTCATCGGATCCTGACTTGGACCTCCAGCTGAAGTCGGGGCGCCCGCGAGGGGCAGTGGCGCGCTCAGTTTTTGGTGTCCTGGCAGTTTTGGCCGGTTTCGCGATGGTCATTGCCGGGATCATCACACAACTCGTCCTTGTGGGTGTGGTCGGGTTCCTGCTCGCTGGAACAGGCGCCTACTTACTGTTCAGCAGGATGGTCCTCAGGAGACGGACTCGCCGACACGATGAGGGCAAGCCGGACTAGCCCGGCACCGAGCTAGTCCGTAGAAATCCGCCAGCTTCAGTACGTCCGGCCAGCTTCAGTAGGTCTCCGGGGGCACATCCGTAGGCGAAGCAGCGAGGTCATTCGGCGTGGTCGGCTTGGCCGTCTGCGCGGCCGGTTTGGCAGGGACAGGTTCCCCGGGAGGCACCATCATTCGCCATGCGAGCACCAGGCCTGCGCCGACGCCAGCAACTGCGAGGGCAACCATCCATCCGGCACGCGGGGAACTCCGCTGACTGGTGCGGCGGCTCAAAGTTTGCGTTGTTCTCTTGACCGCTCTGGCCGCGGTGCGCTGAGCCCTTTTTGCGGCTTTACGGTTCCCGGTCAGTGTGAGCATCACACCGTGCACCACAGATGGAACGTCGGCGTGATTGATCCGGGACAACGCCCACCCCACAACTGCATCCGCTTGCGACGACGTGCCCTCCGCTGCGTGCTTCACCCACTCGCCGGCCAGGTCCTGGACTGCGGGAATGATGTTTTGTGCTTTGTACATGTGAACCCCTCACGGAGTAGATGGCCCCGTTGCCAGACTACGCCGCGGGCCGCGGGACCAACAGGTGCCCGAACACAACGCTCGTTCAGGTCCGGATTACCGCTGCCAGCTCCACAGGCTTCTCCAGTCCGGCCCACTTCCCGCTGAGGATCAACTCGCTGTGGAGCTCCGGAGATGCAGCTGCGCTGGCCGAAGAATCAACATCGACAACCCGCGATACCTTCAAGCGAAGCTCACCAGCATCAATGATGGTCACGCCACTGCCCGATACCGGGGCCGAGGCACTCAAGGCGGGGACACCGACGTCGAGCGTTCCGCTTCCCTTCACGTTGACCGTGCTGGGCCGGGGCTCGCGTTCGCCGTCGACGATCAGTGCAGCCTCTTCCTGGCCGGTGAGGATGGCAGTGGCGAGGGCCTTGACGTAAACGGGGTCGGCGCAGGCGTCGTAGACCCACCGCTTGCCGAGGACGGAGTGGTCCATGGTGCCGATGAGCCATTCTTGGGCGCCGGCCAGTTCGTAGCCCCTATAGCTCAGGGGGACCTGATAGATCCGCTCTCCCGCAGCGACGACATGTGTCTCGAGCCCGACCTCGCCGGCGGGGTCGTCAAAACGGTAGGCTCCGATGAGCTCCGGGGCACCTTCCTGGACGAACCAGGGCTGCGTCGGCAGGTATCCAGCGATGAGTTCGAGCTTGGACGGGGACAGGGTTGCCTTGTGAATAATCGCCATGTTCTCCAGCCTAGGCCAGGGCGGGGGCCCGTTCGATACGGTGCCCGATGCGCGGCCTCGGCCCTGCACTGTTTACAATCGAAGGGACGCGCCGACTATTGAGGGAATCATGAAGAAACTCACCACTGTCCTGATCGCTGCCGGGCTGCTTGCCACGGCTTCAGCCTGCTCTTCGCCGCAGCTGACCACCGCAGAAACGTGTGACCGGGTGGGTGTCGCCGTTGCCAGCCTCCCGAGCAACGCCAGCAAGACCGCAACCATTCGCGTCGCAAACGCCATCCGCCCGATTGAACCGGTTGCTTCCAATGAGATGAAGCCCGTGGTCACGGCCATCCTTGAATACTCGGATGAACTCGTGAAGGAATCCCCGGACGAGAACAAGATGGGTGAGCTTTCCGCCGCCTACCAGGAAGCCGGCACCAAGTACGGCGAGCTCTGCCGCGGCTAATGACGCCCGCGGCCTAACGGCTACAACCCCCGATGTTCTCTCACATCACACCCCTTTAACCCGGACGTTCTCTCACATGATGTGAAAACATTCGGGAAAAGACGTCAGGATGTGAGAGAACATCCGGGGGCTAGGGCGCGCGGAGCGCCGCGTGGAAGGCGAACGAAGCGTTGCTCCAGATCACGAACAGCAGGGGCGCCGGGGCCAACGCGATGCCCAGAACGGGCTGAAGCACGGCTGCAGAGGCAATGATCCCGAGCAGGACCAGCATGGCCAGGCTCAGATACCAGCGCTGGACGGCCAAATAGAGCGAGGCCTTGAGGATGCTTTTCAGCCTTGCCTCGGGCAGAAGCACGACGCCGGCAATCGCCGTCACAGTAAGGCTCACCGCCACGGCGGCTACTACGACGATCAGCGGCACGAGGACCGCAGCAGCCGGCATTGCGGAAACGATCGCGAGATCCACACCGAGGAACATCAGCAGGCCAACAGCGCCCAGGCCCAATACGGCAGTCCTGCCAAAACTGCGCTTGTATCCCTGAAGGAAAGCAGCCACAGGCTTGACCGCGCCGCCGTCGTCGTTCAAGGCCTTGAAGGCAGCGAAGATGCCAGCCAGGGACGGCGCGATAGTTACCGAAAGTGCCAGGAAGAACGGCCACGCAGCGGCGGGGTCGGCCACCAACGACAGGCTGAGGACCAGCGGAGCGTTGGCTATGGCCAGCAGGACGTTGCCGACCAGGAACGTGTAAATGAAGCCGAAAATGCTCCCGAAGGTTTCGAACCCCGGCCCGGCCCACCGGCGTCGCTTCTGCTGCAAAGTCGTCGCACCCACAGCACTCATCCTTTCATCCCGCTGGTTGCGATGCCCTGGATGAAGTAGCGCTGCCCGATCAGGAAGATGATGAGGATCGGGATCACGGAGATCACTGAGCCGGTCATGATCATGGCGTACTCGGCGTCGAACTGGCCAACGAAGGAACGCAAGCCCAGCTGGACAGTCCAGAGGCGGTTGGACGTGAGGTAGATGAACGGACCCATGTAGTCGTTCCACGTGTTGACGAAAGTCAGCAATGCCAGGCTTGCGAGCGCAGGCTTGGACAAGGGCAGGATCACGCGGGCCCAGATACCGTACTCGCTCAAGCCGTCGATGCGGGCGGCTTCGCACAGCTCGTCCGGGATGGTCATGTAGTACTGGCGCATCAGGAACACCCCGAACGCACCGAAGGCCTGAAGCAGGATCAGGGCGTTGAAGCTGTTGGTCAGTCCGAGCTGCTGCATCATGATGTACTGCGGAACCATGTAGGCCTGCCACGGAACGGCGATGGTGCCGATGTAGCAGAGAAAGAGCACATCGCGGCCCGGGAAACGGACCTTGGAGAAGCCGTAAGCGGCCAGCGAACCCGTCAGCACCTGGAGGCACGTGATGACCACCGCAAGGTACAGGGAGTTCTGCAGATAGCCCATCATGGGGATGCGCGTCCAGATGTCCGCGTAGTTGCTCCAAACGAATTCTTTGGGAATCCACTGGATGGGGACGGTGAGGACCTGGTTGTTTTCCTTCAGGGAAGAGGAAAGCATCCAGATGAACGGCACCATGAGCGCCACCACCAGCACCACTAGAACGCCGTAGATGACGTAGTTCGCGGTCCGCTTCTTCTGCTCGCGGGGGGAGCGCTTTCGATCCGTACGACGGCGGTCTTCCGCGCTGGGTGCGCCGCCCTGTACGGACGACGCGTGTACGTTGAGTTCCAGGGCTTTGAGGTCTTCAGCCATGTTGGTCATCAGCGTTCCCTCCGCTGTTGGATCTTGAATTGCAGGACGGTGATCGTCAGCACGATGATGAACAGGACCAGTGAAATGGCCGAGGAGTAGCCGAACTTACCTTCGCCGATGCCCTCCTGGTAGATGAGCTGGGACAGCACCGTGGTGGATCGGCCAGGGCCACCATTGGTCATAACCACAATGAGGTCGAACACCTTGAAGCTGGAGACCGTCAGCATGACCACCACGAAGAACGTGGTTGGCCGCAGGGACGGGATGGTGACGTTCCAGAAACGCTGCCAGACACTGGCTCCGTCAACTTCCGCGGCTTCATAAAGCTCCGTGGGGATGGCCTGAAGCCCGGCCAAATACAGCACCATGTAGTAGCCCATGTCACGCCATACGCTGGTGATGATCACGGCGGGCAGGGCCCAGTCCGAGCTGGATGTCCAGCCCGGGGCCTCGGCGATGCCCACTGCGTGAAGGAACTGGTTGATCGGGCCGGTGTCCGGGCTGAACAGCATGTTCCAGACGACCGCTACGGCCACCAGGGACGTAATGTACGGAAAGAAGATCGCTACCCGGAAGAAGCCGATGCCCTTGAGCTTGCGGTTCAGGAGCATCGCGAGGATGAGAGCGAGCGCCATGGTGAGCGGGACATGGCCGAGTGCGTAGACAACCGTGTTCCGCAATGCAATCCAGAAGGAGTCGCTGGCGAACATGCGTTGGAAGTTGGCCAGACCCACCCACCTGGGTGCGCTGAACGAGGTCCATTCCATGAATGAGAGCGCGAACGCCGCCAGGACCGGAATGAGGGTGAAGGCCAGGAACCCAAGGAAGTTCGGAAGGATGAACGTCCAGCCGATCAACGTATTACGCCTGGCCTGCTTCCTGTTGCCCCGGCTCAGTGCCGGGGCAGGCGTCGGGGTGATGGTTTCTGTAGTCATGATGGTTCTTACTGGCCGAGAACTTCACTCTTGACGCGCTTGTCCATCTCAGCGATGCCGTCGGTGACGGACTTCTCGCCGACCATGATGAGCTCGTGCTCTTGGTTGAGGATTTTGTCCGTGGCTGCGGACTTATCGCTGACGGGCATTTCCAGGGCGGTGTCGTCCGGAGTGAAGGCCTTCTTGGAGAGCTCATCCGTGGGCATTCCGTCGAGCTTGAAGTATTCGGCCGTCACGGAATCGTTCTGCAGGGCAGGCACGACGCCGATCTTGGAAATAGCCTTTGCTCCTTCTTCGCCGGCTGCCCATTCGATGAACTTCTTGGCTTCATCGGAGTGCGCTGCGTTCTTGTTCACAGCGAAGGCAGTGGGCGAACCGAACGTGGTGACCTTACCGTCGTCGTTCTTCTGAGGCATTGGAGCCAAGCCCCAATTTACGTTGGTTTTGCCGTCCTTCTTGGCCTGCAGAAGACTGGAAATGTACCAGGTGCCCATGGGCATCATGGCTGCCTGGCCGGACTCGAACATGGTGCGGTAGCTGGTCTTCTGGCTCTTGGCAGTGCCGAAGTCCAATGTGGCCCCGGATTTTTGCAGGTCCAGGGCGGTGTTGTACTGGTCCTGGAAGTAGCCGTACTCGCCGCTGTTCTGGTCAGCGCCGTTCTGCGCTGCTGAGATTGCCTGAACCACGGAACGCCAGATGTGGTGGTAGGTACCGTATACCTTCTTGCCGTCCGCTTCGCTGGTGAGCTTCTTGGCAAGCTCTGTGTACTTCTCCCAGGTCAGGTCCTTGGGGTCTTCAACGCCGGCGGCCTTGAACAGGTCCTTGTTGTAGTACAGGAGCCAGAAGTCCTGACGGTAGGGTGCAGCGAAGTACTTTCCATTGATATCGAACGCATCGATGCTGGCCAGGTTGTCCTTGCCCACCTTGTCCACCACGCTGTTGATTTCCTGCAGCTGGCCGTTGTTGGCGTAGCGGGAGTAATCAATCACGTTCTTCATGGTGAGGACGTCGGTGGTGTCGCCACCCGCAAGCATGGTGGTGACCTTCTGGGGGTAGTCGTCAGCCAGGATGTCCACGGGTTCAATGTCCACGTTGGGATGGGAAGCCTCGTAGCCGTCAAAAAGGGCCTTGAACTCCGGAGTGCCCGCATAGTTCCATACCGAGACAGTCAGCTTGGTCTTGCCGTCGGCCGCCTGCGGTTCAGCGGGACCCGCAGCGCCGGCACAGCCGGTGAGTCCGAGTCCTGCAGTCACCGCAAGGGCGATTGCGGCGAGGGTTGTGCGCTTCATTGCGTTCTCCTTACTAAGGGTTTAAGTCTGCCGCAGCTGCGGCTCTGTGTGGTTGGCTGTGTGTGGTCGCTGTGTGTGAGGGACTAGGCGCTGAGGCCGAGGTCTTCGTGAACTACTTGGGCCAGGAGGTCCTTACCGGCGAGGTACCGTTCCAGGTCGTCAAGGGCGGCATCGGACATCCGCCGGGTTTCGGTTCCGAGTGAGCCTGCGATGTGTGGGGTGATGATCACATTGGGGAGGTCGTACAGTGTGGAGTCAGCGGGCAGTGGTTCAGGTTCCGTGACGTCCAGCAGGGCGGTGATTCGTCCGGTGGCGCACTCTTTTTCCAAGGCCGCGGTGTCAACCAGGGAACCACGTGCGGTGTTGATGAGGGTGGCGTGGTCTTTCATGGCGTTCAGTTCCTGAGTACTGATCATATTGCGTGTTTCCGGTAGAGCAGGCGCGTGGATAGTCACCACGTCAGATACCGGCAGCAGTTCTTGAAGCGTCACCAGCTTGCCGCCCGCGGCCGCCACCTCAAGGGGACTGGCATGGGGGTCGCTGACCAGGCAGGTTACGTCTTGGAGCTGCTGGACCAATTGCACCACCCGTCGTCCGATCCGCGAGAATCCGATCACGCCCACCACGCGGCCGATATTGCCCAGTTCGCCGCGGTCGCTGATGTAGCTCCAGTTTTCGCGGAAGGAGCGGGCATCATTGGCCAGCACCTGGGCCTTCTTGCCAGCCAGGACAATCGAAGCGAAGGTAAATTCGGCGACGGGGATCGCGTTGGCATCGGCACCATTGGTGACAGTGATTCCGCGGTCCCAGAGTGCCTCGCTGACGAAGCTACGTACCGTTCCTGCACAGTGAAAAATTGCCCGGAGTTTGGGCATGCGCTCCAGGCGCTCGGCGTTGAGCCGGGGAACTCCCCAACTGGTGAGGAGGATTTCCACCTCTTGCAAGCGACCGTACAGCTCAGGATTGTCCAGGGAATCCGTCCACGGCTCATCTCCAAGATCCACCAATTCTGCCAGCCGCTCCAGTCGCGTGGAATCGAACTGATCAGCAAAGGTTCCGCTATTCATGACCAGCAGTGCCTGGGGCTTGAGCGACATTGAGGGATCCTCCCTTCGGATTTCAGCCGGCCTGTTCGACCGGTTATTTATGTGTTGCATCACATCTAATAATCAGTACATACTCATGAACAAGACAGTTCATTCAACTCAATCGAGCTTGATCTTAAACGTTCACGCTCGAACAAATGAGAGAAGAATTCCTATGGCAATCGGCACCGACGCCGTCCAAGCGCCACTATTGCTCACTTCGTGGGGCTCCCAGGCTGAGGCCGGGTCCCTTGTTGAATCGCTTCGCGGCGCCCGCGATCGACTCACCATTCGTCCAGCGTCCGACGCCGGATGGCAGCGCGTTGCTGCATGCTCGCTCACGAAGCTACGCACCCAGGCCAAGGCGGAGAAGGGCACTCCCTGGCCCCAACCGCTGGTGTCCCACTACGCGCGCTACTTTCGCGACGGCAATCGCACGGCCTACGAAGAACTCGTGGCGAGTCGGCAGCAGCGGCTGACGCGCGCCGTCGTGATGGCTGCGGTGGAGGGCTCGGACCAAGGCGGCTGGCTTGATGAAGTAATCGACGGCGCCTTCCTCCTGTGCGAGCAGAGCTCCTGGAGTTGGGCTGCCCATGATGATGTTTTTACGCGCAACGGCGACGTGGTTCCTGACCGCTCCCGCCCTTACCTGGACCTGGGCGCCGGTGAGGTAGTTGCCCAGCTCGCGTGGCTGGATCTGGTGCTTGGCGAGCGGCTGGATGAACGTTCCCCGGGCCTGCGGAAGCGCATCCGGCTGGAGGCCAACGAGAGGGTGATCCGCCCATTCCTGGATAGGCTGGACTGGCACTGGCTGGGCCTCAATGGGGACGTCCACAACTGGAATCCCTGGATCCACTCGAACCTCATTGTGGCGGCGCTGTTGCTTGTGGATGATCCCGAAGTGCAGGCTCAAACTGTCGCCCGGTGCATCGAGGGACTTGACCGTTTTCTTGCCTCGATTCCTGCTGACGGCGCTATTGATGAAGGCTTCGCCTATTGGTGGAATGGGGCCGGCCGCGCACTGGAAGGCCTCGCCGTCCTGGAGCAAGCTACCGACGGAATGCTCAACGTGGACCTGCCTGTGATCCGCGAACTCGTCGCGTTCCCACACCGCATGCATCTGGGTCATCGTTGGTTCCTGAACGTCGCCGACGGTCCCGCCCGCGCACCCGCGGGCCTGCCGTGGGACATGCTGCACCACTGGGCTGTGCGACTCGGTGACTCGGAAGCAGCAGCGCACGCCGCAACCTTTGCCGCCGTCGAACCGGAGCCTGACCCGCGGGCCGGACTAGGCCGCGTCCTCACCTCCCTCACCCAACTAAGTAGCAGCACAGCGCGTTTTGAGCCCTCAAAACGCGCACAGCTGCGACCTAGTTGGGGGACGTACCTTCCTTCCGTCCAAATCATGATCGCCCGGCAAACTCCCGGCACCACAGACGGGCTCACTCTCGCGGCCAAGGGCGGGCATAACGGTGAGCACCACAATCACCGCGACGTCGGGTCCGTGGTGGTTGCCATGGACGGGGTCCCCTTGCTGGTCGACGCCGGCCAGCCCACCTACACCGCGCAGACGTTCGGCCCCGATCGGTATCAGATCCGGGCCATGCAAAGCGCGTGGCACAGCGTACCGGCGCCGTTCGGCCTGGAGCAAGGGACCGGTTCGTCCTTCGCGGCTACAGTTCTCCAGGAGCCCACTCCCGAGGATCCGGTACTCGCACTCGGCCTTGGCTCCGCCTACGGCCTGGACCACGCTGAGCAGTGGATCCGGACCTCCCTGCTGAACCGGGAACTTGGAACCGTAGTCATAGATGACGGTTGGAACCTGCCGCCCGGGCCAGCGGAGGGAACGCCCGACGTCGACATCACCTATCTCCTGGCCGGCACCGTTCGCTTGGGTCATGACGCGACGGCGACTGTCACGCCCGACGGCATTCCGGCTGTAGAAACCACCAGGGGCGTGCACCTGCGCTGGACGCCGGCCACCGCCGTCGTGCTCGTGGATGAATGGCACCTCGACGATCCGCTCCTCAGCGGCGTTTGGGGCGAAAAGCTAACGCGCTTGCGGTTCCGCATGCCCGCCGAAACCCGCGCTTCCGGCGCGTTCACCCTCACTGTGGAGGCCATCAATGACTAACGAATCAAGTCCCGAGGGCAGCGGTAAGTCGCTGTTTTCGCTGCAACGGCGCGAGCGGTTGATGGAGGAACTGCGCGCCCACGGTGCTATTACGGTGCGCGACATTGCCTCGAAGCTCGGTGTCAGCGAACTGACCATCCGGCGCGACGTGAACATTCTGGCCGATGAAGGCCTCGTTTCCCGCGTGCATGGCGGCGCTACGCTTCCCAGTCCACTGGACCGCTCAGTTGCGGTGGGAAGGCCATCGGCGCACAGCTATTCCATCGGCATGGTGGTTCCCTCGCTCGACTACTACTGGCCGCAGGTCATCAGCGGTGCCCGCGGCGAGGCCGAACTGCAGAACCTCCGGATTCTGGTTCGCGGCTCAGCGTACGATGCTGCCGATAACCGCCGACAAGTCCAGGCATTGCTGGATACCCAGAACATCGACGGGCTGATCGTGGCGCCGGATATGAGCGGTGAGCATGGCAAGGAGCTGCTGCGCTGGCTCAATGCTTTGCCCATCCCCGTGATCTTGACCGAGCGGCGTGCGCCCTCCGAGATCCCGGCCCACCGCCTTGAATGGGTGGCGACTGATCATGCATTCGGGGCGGGAATGGCTGTGCGGCACCTGTGGCAGGAGGGGCACCGGATGATCGGCTGCCTCACGGATTCCACCAGTCCCACCAGCCCGCACGTGGTCCGCGGTTGGAAGCAAGCCCTTGCCGCCCTCAAGATCCCGCTGGACAAGTCCATCCATGAGGATTCGGCCAAGCTGGATAATGGCGAACGCGCCAAACACTTTGATCACGTCCTGGAACTGTGCCGTACTTCGGGGACCACCGCTATGTTGGTGCACTCAGATACCCAAGCCGTGGCGTTCGTGCAGCATTGCGTGGACCGCGGAGTGGACGTTCCCGGCAGCATGGCGATCGTGGGATACGACGACGAAGTTGCCTACCTTGCCGAGCCTGCGATCTCCGCGGTGCGGCCCCCCAAGAGCTACGTCGGCAAGGTTGCAGTGCAGCTCATGGCTGCCCGCCTGGCCGAAGGAAGGATGCGCCCAGTGCATCGGATTGACCTGAACCCTGAACTGATAGTGCGGGAATCCTCTGTGGGTGCGCCCCGCGTCCGGACTGACGTTGTGCTGGAGGATTCGCTCTGATGGCTCTTGTGCTGCCTCCGCTGGACTTTGCATTGTCCCCTTTTACAGGCCTGACCCGCGATCACTGGTGCTCTTATGCGGATTACTTGCTGCGTTCGGCCCACCGGTTTGGCACTGATGACCACGCCAACATTCACCTCCCAGGCGCCAATAGCCGATACGGCCCACGGAGTGATTCGCTGGAAGCCTTCGCCCGGACGTTCCTGCTTGCTTCCTTCCGCATCGCCGGGGATCCTGCCACCACCGGCTGGATCGCCGAGTGGTACGCCGAGGGGCTCGACGCCGGAACCAACCCCGCAAATCCCAACCGGTGGCCGACACCAGGGGAGCTGGGACAGGCGAAGGTAGAGGCGGCGTCGTTGGCGGTTGGCCTGGCACTGACCCGCGATGTGCTGTGGGACAAGCTTTCGCAGCGAGTGCAGGAGCAGCTCATAGCCTGGTTCGAGACGGTGATCGGCGAGGACTATCCGCCCATCAACTGGGTGTGGTTCCAGATTGTGGTGGAGACGTTCCTGGCTTCTGCTGGTGGGCGCTACTCGGACGAAGATATCGACGCCGGACTCGCCATCCACGACTCGCTCTACCGGGGCGGGGGCTGGTTTGCTGATGGTCCGGAGCGCGCATACGACCACTACGTCGGCTGGGCTTTCCAGGTGTACCCGCAGCTGTGGGCTCTGATGGCACCTTCCGATCCCCGGGTTTCCGCACGCAAGAAGCTCGACGGCGACCGGCTGGCTGATTTCCTGGATGACGCTTCTTACCTGGTGGGGTCCAACGGGGCTCCCTTGATTCAGGGGCGAAGTTTGATTTACCGGTTCGCAGCCGCAGCGCCGTTCTGGGCAGGGGAGTTATCCGGGCACAGTAGGCTGTCGCCCGGGTTGGCGCGGCGGGCAGCGTCAGGAATGCTTGACTACTTTGCCCGGCACGGGTCCATCACTGAAGACGGGCTCTTGTCCATCGGTTGGCACGGCGAGTTTGCGGGCATGAAGCAGGCGTACTCCGGTGCTGGATCACCGTACTGGGCTGCGAAGGGGATGCTCGGGTTGGCGCTTCCGGCGGAACACCCTGCATGGACTGCGGTGGAAGCTCCATTGCCTGTTGAGGTTTCCGACACCCAGCGCATCATTGCCGCCCCCGGCTGGCAAGTGGACGGAACTGTTTCCGACGGGGTGGTTCGGATCCGGAACCACGCGACCGATCACGCTGTGGTTGGGGCTTTGGTTGCCGACAGCCCTCTTTACGCCCGGATTGGGTACTCCACGCACACGTTCCCTGATCACTCCGCAGAGTCCGTGGACAACGCCGTGACGTTCGCTGATTCCTCGGGCCGGCTTACCCACCGGACCGGGTTCGAGTACCTTGGTTCGTCTTCTGAGAGCGGAGTCCAGGTGGGCGCTTCCCGGTTCACTGCTCATTGGATCGAACCCGATCCCGACGCCGGCCCCGACCACGGCAGTGGGGTTGCCGGAACTGCGACTCCCGGGCCTTCCGTCACGGTGGTTTCTGTGACGCGCGGGGCTGTGGAGCTTCGGCTGGTTCGGGTGCGGGGTGCTGCTTCTTCGGGGGCTTCGCTGCGAATTGGTGGCTGGCCGGTGGATGCTGCATCTTCCGTGGTGAGCTCTGTGCGGGCCGTGCCTGGGTTTGGCTTGGCGTTGGATGCTTCCGGAACGTTTGTCCGGTCCGGCGCCCACCCGATGGGTTCGGAACTCACTATTCCGTGGGTGGGAACCGCGGGCACCGTGCACGACGGCGACTATGCCGCCGTCGTGATTCTCGCCGGTGACGGAGGTGCTTCGGAGGAGGCAGGTGTCACGTACGAAGAAGCGAAGGGGTGCTTCACCTTCCAAGACGGCACGTCAATATCCCTCGAGCGGCTCGCCCATTTCGACGCGTAGCTGCGCATTCGACGTTGCGCACGGCCTTGTGCGCAGCTAGCTGTATTGCCCACGGAGGTTGGTGACGCGGCTGGCTGGTGGCTGACCTTTGAGTGAGGTGTGGCCTCGATGATGATTGTAGTGATGGAGCCAGTCCGCGAAGGCGGCAACACGCTCGGTCTCTGATCGGTACGGGCGGGCGTAGGCCCATTCATCGAGCATGGTGCGGTTGTAACGCTCGACTTTGCCGTTGGTTTGGGGRCGGTAGGGCCTGGTGCGTTTGTGCTTGATCTCCGGGCCCAGTGCGTCCTTGAACGCGTAAGAGCGGTAGCAGGAGCCGTTATCTGTTAGCACGCGTTTGACCGTGATTCCGCAGGATTCGAAGTAGGCGTTGGCGCGTTCCCAGAACCCTGCAGCGGTTTCCTTCTTCTCATCGGCCAGGATCTCCGTGTAGGCCATCCGGGAG